>CALLLZ010000458.1 GCA_938008005.1 uncultured Marinicella sp.
GGTAATGATGTGAAATTGACGGCTAAGGAATATCAATTGGCCAGTCACTTTTTCAACAACCAAGACCGTCTCATATCAAGAGATTATTTACTTGAAACCATATGGACGAAAAGTTCATCAATTACCACCAGGACTGTAGACACACATATCAGTAGATTGCGAAAAAAACTGGCTTTGAATGGCACAACTGGCTGGAAGTTGGCATCGGTTTACCACAAAGGTTATCGCCTAATTAAAGTATAATCAGCAAATACTGTAAGGAGCTTATTTTTATGCCAGAAAAGAACAATGATTCAGTTGATCAAATAAGAGACATTTTATTTGGTGAACAAACCAAAAGTATCGAAAAGAAATTTACCAAGCTTGAAGCTGACATCAACAGTCAATTCAGTGGTATTAAAAAACAATTGGACGCCTTGAACAAGCAACTCAGTGGCAATTTAAAAAACGTGGAGTCACAAAGCAATCTTAAGCTCACTGAATTACAAGCCGACCAAAATGATCGCATGCAGGCCATAGAGGCCAGCTTAAGCAATAAAATAATCGAAACCGAAGCCAGCATCTTAGGTGAACTACAAGAACGTTCCAATGATTTAGACCAACGGCTTACCCACCGAAAAGAACTGTCTGGATTATTGAAAAAAATGGCCGATCAGCTTTCTGAGTAAATAAGCCATGAGCGATGACCGCGAAAAACTCAAAGCATTATTGCTGAGTGAGGAAATGGCTCAAATCGAAGCTTTACGAAAGCTGTGGAGCGACAATCAGTTGCTCAGTGCGAAAATCAGTGAAGTATTGGGGCAAGCTGCTGATTTAACAATTGCTAAAGATCCATCTTTTCAGAAAAAATTCTCAAAAATAGATTCCAAATCCTATGTAAAAGCAATCAAAGCCAATAAAGAAATGTTTATTGATACTTTGACACCAATCATGGGGCCCATGATCAGAAGATCGGTGACATCAGCAATTCGCCGTCTTTCTTCTGACATTAACCGTGCCATAGAATTGGGATTTTCTGCCAAAGCTTTGAAATGGCGTTGGCTTGCATTTCGAACAGGAGTTCCATTTACAGAAATAGTATTTAACAACACCATCGAATATCAAGTTCAACAAATATTCTTGATTGATAATAACACCGGTTTACTGATACAGCATGCTGGTCATGAAGAGTCGCTGTTACAAGATAAAGATGCTTTTTCAGCCATGCTAACCGCTATCCAAGACTTCGTCAAAGAGTCAGTTACTAATGAAGGCCAAAGTTTAACCGCTGCTGAACTGGGGGACAGTTTAGTTTGGTTGGTACCCGGAAATCGTGCCAACATTGCGGTGGTTATTAAAGGTGCGCCGACTCAAAGATTACATAATACTTTCATCCAGGCCACAGAAAATATTCACATTGAGTTTCATCACGAAATTGCTGATGAAAAACTTTGGAATAACAACCCGGAGTTGAAAGTCGAATTAGAAAAATTATTATTAACCAAAACTCAATCTGATCCGGAAAATGAGAAAAAAAAATCGAATTTTGGATTATGGCTTTTTCTATTTCTGCTACTTAGTTTACTTAGTTGGGCAGTGTGGTCAACCTACAAAGAACACCAATTACATAAAAGAATCACCACTCAGTTGAACCAAACACCTGGTTTTATATTATCTGATTTAGAACATAAAGAAGATGAATTTATAGCATCCGGTCTACAAGACCCACTGACTGATTTCAGTCATTTAGATGAAAAAGTTACCATTAAAGGTACACCATTCATTTCTCTAGATGATGACATCATCAAACTCCGAATTGAAAAAATACTCGATGAACCCAACATAATAGTGCAGGTTAAAGATCAAATGGTTACCTTACAAGGCGCCGTCAACAAAACTCAGGCTGTTAATCAAAGGATTACTTTTGCTTCAATGTTACCAGGTATCAGTAGACTTACAGACCTCTCTACCCAATACCCTGTACTAGAAACCTGGGAAAGCTATATTCAGTCCAACCCAATTCCAAACGGAATCGAAGCAAAAAAAGTGAACGACACCATTCATTTAAGTGGGGCCAGTACACAACAAAATTTCGATGAACTCATCAACAAAGTGAAAAAGTTTGGTAAAATCGACTCCACTGCAGTTGAAGTATTTTCAATCAATGAATTAGAGCAGCTTATCACCAAAATTCCGATGAACATTATCAACACCACAGCTCTGAACCTGCAGCAAACAGGACGTTTGGACGAGATTGCTCTAACTTTTAAAAAAATGTTAATCATTCGACGTGATGCAAAAATTCAATTAACAGCTCAAAGCGACTGTCAAGGACCTGCTCTAATTAGTAACACAAACAGCCAATCTAGGTTATCATTGGTTCAAAGTTATTTAACCGCCAAAGGCATCAACAACAAAAATATCACCACTAATATTATGAAATGTACAACCGACACAGGTCAAAAAGATCATTCAAAAATTGTTGTTAAATTCGAGGTAATTCAATGATATCAAAAAAAGTTTGTATGATTGGCCGATTCGCGGTGGGTAAAACATCGTTGGTTGATCGTTATGTTAAAAATCACTTCTCTGAAAAATACCAAACCACAGTCGGAGTCGCTATTTCTACAAAAATCATGGATGAAAGCACTAAGTTTGTAATTTGGGATATTGCTGGATTTGAACAGGACAATCATTACAAACCCTATCTTCGTGGCGCGCATGCCATTATTTTTGTGGTAGATGCCACTGAACCTGAGTCTTTACATACATTGAGCCAAATATTAGCTGACTCCCCAGAACTCAAAGATTTACCTTCAGTATGTTTTATTAACAAAACTGATTTAGTCGATGAAATTATTTGGCAAGATGAATTCACCGATACAATTACCGAATTAACTGACCACCACTTCTGGACCAGTGCCAAAACAGGAGACAATGTTGAAGATGGATTTGTGGCTTTATCGCACTTACTGTCGTGAGCATTCCCAACTCTGTATTAAAGCAAGTTTATAATCATTACAAAGCCACTGATTGGTGTGTTATAAGGCTCAATGAAAAAAATCAAGTCATCTATGCCAATCAACATGCTCAATCCACCTTGCTCATTCCAGATGAATTAGCTGACATCAAAAAAGCCTTACCTCTGGTTGCAGCGGAGTCATTGGAAGAACCCTTTTGCATTCCATTTTATAATCACCAAGATAAAATCTATGACGTACACTTTATGCTGGAAGCAAATATCAAGCATATTGTCATGGTGCCAACCGACATTGTTCATCAACAAGTCCAGTTCAAGCAACAAATGGCACATGAACAAGTTATTGAAAAACTCAGAATACAGTACCTGTTCACAACATTAGAAGACGCCCATGAAGAACTAAAGGAAGCCAACTCAGCCAAATCATTTTATATTTCTGCTTTATCACATGAAATTGGCAACCCCATTACTGCCATCAAAGGCTATAACGAGTTACTAAGCCAAGGAACAATTAAAGAAGCAGAAGCAACTACCATCATCCGTAAAAATATTGAAAAAATTCAACAAATCATTAATCAAACCTTGGATTATGATCAACAATACACAACCCAATACAGCATGAAGTTGAACCCAGCTGAAATGATTGATGATTTATTCAATGACTTCAAAATTCAAGCCCAAGGCAAAGCACTGATACTAAACAACGAAGTTGATCACAGCATAGTGATCAACACCAATAAAACCAAATGGAATCAGGTATTCACTAACTTGATAAGTAATGCCATTAAATATACCGACGCTGGTGGCATTACAGTTAAATCTATCGTTGAAGATGGCCTCTTACACATAGATGTCATTGATACCGGTGCAGGCATGAGTCAAGCATTCCAACGACAATTGTTTACCGCATGGAGCAGAGAGAAAAAAAGCCAAGCACAGGGCAATGGAATAGGCTTGGTAATTTCAAAAATGTTAGCCGAACAAGTTGGTGCTGACTTAATTTTGCATTCTAGCAGCCCTCAAGGCAGCCGATTCAGATTTTCAGTGAATTATTTTAAGCCACAGAAGTCACAACGAATCTTGTTGGTGGATGACGATCATGATTGCTTGAACTTGTTTCAATATTATTTAACTCAAGCTGGTCACCAAGTACAAACCGCCGATTCTATTCTCAATCTAAAAACGCAGCTTAAAAAACATAGTTTTGATACCTTGATTACAGACTTAAACTTAAGTGATGGCCAAGTCCATAATATATATTCAGAATTAAGGGACCAGGTAAAAGTCGCGATTGTAATGACCGCAAACCCAAGCACTGAAAAAATTGACGAACTAAACCAAATTGGCTTTGATCGTGTCTTGACCAAACCACTTAGTCAAGAAAAATTAGTGAACAGTGTCTCATAATAAGTAATCATTGATCTAATCAACCCATCTACTTTTGATATCACTTGTGGCACATGAAAAAAGCCATATAATCATGGTAATATGATTATTTAAAAAATGGGAGGGTTCACAATGGATGATTATGTCTTTTATATTATACTCGGTGTTTTTGGCATCATTTTCCTTAAAAGTGTTTTTGTGGTAGTCCCACAAGGATTTGAATACACCGTAGAACGCTTTGGAGAGTTCAAAAGGGTATTTGCTCCTGGTTTAGGTTTAAAAGTACCTTTTGTTGAACGTATTGGAAGAAAAATTAACATGATGGAACAAGTCGCCAATGTACCATCACAAGAAGTCATCACCAAAGACAATGCAGTAGTAACCGTAGATGGGGTGGTTTTTTATCAAATTTTAGACTGTGTTAAAGCTGCTTATGAAGTCAACCGCTTAGAGTATGCGATATTGAACCTAACTATGACCAATATAAGAACAGTGTTAGGCGCCATGGATCTAGATGAGTCGCTATCAAAACGTGATGAAATCAATCACCGGTTGCTTGCGGTGGTAGATGAAGCAACTTCTCCTTGGGGTGTTAAGGTCACACGAATCGAAATTAAAGACATCAAACCGCCACATGACCTGGTTGCTTCAATGGCCCGTCAAATGAAAGCCGAACGGGAAAAACGAGCACAGATTCTAGAAGCTGAAGGATCTCGTCAATCAGACATTCTTCAAGCTGAAGGTAAAAAACAAGCAGCCATTTTAGAAGCAGAAGGCCTTAAAGAATCGGCATTTCGCGAGGCCGAAGCCAGAGAACGTGAAGCCGAGGCTGAAGCCAAGGCAACACAAATGGTTTCAAAAGCCATTGCAGCAGGGGATGTGAACGCCATCAACTATTTTGTGGCACAGAAATACCTCGATCAGTTTGGTAAATTTGCCAATTCACCTAATCAAAAAACCATGATCCTGCCGATGGAAGCCACTGGCGTTCTTGGTTCATTGGCTGGGATAACAGAATTAGCCAAAGACCTCACTGAAAAAAACCAGTCCGATAAGAATCAATCATGATAATAAGCTTTTTAATTGAACTGACGCCTTGGCACTGGCTGACCGCAGCCGTTTTATTGCTGGTTGTCGAAATGTTGGTTGGATCATATTATTTACTTTGGGTTAGTTTCGCTGCTTTTTTGGTGGCAATCACTCAATGGATCTTTGGTATCACTTGGGGCACACAAATGGTGTTGTTCACCGTTGTAGCCATCCTATCGGTTATCGCTTGGTATATTTATGA
>CALLLZ010000459.1 GCA_938008005.1 uncultured Marinicella sp.
CTAACCGCCCTAACATGAGCTGGCTGTGTCACGGGCCCAGGTCGAAGATGGGCAAATTTTGCTTCTGACCTGAGTTGCTCTAAAGCACCGTTAAAAACTGCGTACTCCTCCCACGATTGTTTATTATGAGGGTCATCATCTTTGGGCAATGGCTCAGTGATCATGTCATCAGTAACAAACAACACTGAACGATCTTTCAGATCTTTATCAACTTCGCTGCTATCATCGCTGCCAGACTGACCTGCTTGCCAAATCTTCTTCGACAAATCAATTCCTGGCAATGGCGCCACATATTGGTTTTTCGACAACTGTTTTCGAATTTCTTCTTGTCGTTCATTACTGATATTCGCCAAGCCCATCAATGTGGGCAACAGATCAATGTGGCTGGTCAACCCATCAATTTGAGCTGGTTGATTTAGATCAGGGTTGATCTTAGGCGAACTCACCAATACCGGAACATGCAGCACTTCTTGATAAGCGGTGTGCCATTTTTCCATCATTTTGGAATGTGCAGCACCATACTCACCATGATCAGAAGCAAAAACCAGCACGGTATTATCTTTCAGGCCTGATGACTCCAAAGCCTCTAAAACACTTAAAATATGTCGATCAACCATAGATATCATATAAGCATAGTATTGTAAGAATCCCGTTGCAGCGGCGTCCTCATCATCCTGTGTTTGAAATGGAATGGCTACTTTCAAAGTCGCATCAACGGCAAGTTTAAACGCCTTTTCAGCATCAATCTCCTCTGTCGATTCCTCTGACAATTTAGCCGCCATTGCTTTGCCTATATTCAAACCTGCTTTCGCCGCTAAGCCCAAACCAATTTTTATGGAGTAATCATACTGACAATCCGGTTTATTATTGGTCTGTAAATTCTCATCTTGAGTCGGACTGGCAGTGGCATTACTTTGTGGTAAATTGGTCGGATTTAAATCGACCTGATACGAACCACCTGTTGGTTCAGCACTCAGTGTACCTTGAGCCGGGACCGGTACCGACCCACCAGGGCCAAATCGATTGGGGTCATCTGAAGGTACCAATGACCGTGGCAATGATGGATAGGCCGCGATATCATGCGGATTTGTGAAAGAACAAACAGCAAAAAAAGGTTTAATTTCTGGTGTTTTTGTGCTGTTAGGGTGGTTTTCAGATTCTTCAGCGCTGGCTCTATTAAAAGGCACCCCCAACCCTCTGGCTTGTAAGAAAGAACAAGCCAAATCAGCAAACTGGTAATCACGATAAGTGCCTAAATTATTGAGCAATGAACCATGTGGTTCGGGCCAAGATAACTCCCAGTCATCAAAACCAAACCCTTGCAAAGTATGTTCTGGCGGATTGCTGGTGTGCCATTTGCCAAAGTAATGAGTACTGTATCCGGCCTCACGAAACCAATCTCCCATAGTTGCAAATCCATCAGCTTTAAGCCAAGGAAAGTTTTGTGCATCTCCACTTTTAAATAGACCATCTGTTTGTGTAACCCCTGTTCTGGGGCCGTATTGCCCAGTCATGATACTGCTTCTACTTGGAATACATGCAGATTCCGCAATGGTGTGATTAGTCAATACAGTGGCATATTCTCTCAGTTTAACAAAACCCGGAAAATGAGCTAAATAAGGATCCTCATTATCTAATTGCTTAACAAAAGATAAAATATCCTTAATTGAATTATCCAACCCTTTACCTTGGTAGCTAAATCTTGGATATCTGAGCTGATCAACCAATAAAAGAAGTATGTTTGGTGATTGTGTCTTGGTGTTTTTGTTATTGCTAGTTTGAGCCATGTATTTCTCCCTCAAATTTGAATTAAATTAAAACCATCTTCATTAATTGACACCCATGAAAATGGTTTCACTGATGAGGGATACTGACATTAACTGCAGATCCAATTGATAAAAAACATCCTAAATATAGTATCCCCCTATTAGTAGAAGCATAACTTATTTCCACCATTTAACGGCAATTTATTAGGACATTAGTCCAGTCCGTTATCGCACTCCATAACTCAAACACCTAATGCCCAAGGATAAGGCCCTGAAAAACTTTTAATCCTATGTTCAAATGTGATGAACTTTTGTGACTATTGACCAGTTTTTCTATCCACTTTGTTTGTTACAATCGTCGGAGTTTAATTTAAAGGAATTCACCATGCGCTCTATTACACGTGTCAAGTATGTATTGCCACTCTTGCTACTACCTATCTCTTATGCATTCTCACAAGAAGCTATTACATATCAAAAACCGCCACAAGAGATTTTAGAGCTGATTGATATTGAACGTGCCCCATCGGTATTTGCTGATTCTAAAAAACAAAAAATGATCCTGGTCTTTCGTGATCAATATAAATCGATTACAGAGTTATCAGAAAATGAAATGCGTCTGGCTGGATTACGTATTAATCCAAAAACAAACATAGGCAGCCGCACCACTTATTACAATAACATCAAGTTATTAACTGTGGATTCACAAAGTATTAATGACATTGGTGGCCTACCCAATAATCCAAGGCTCGCAAATTTCAGCTGGTCACATGATGAATCTAAAATTGCTTTCACTCATACCACAGAGCTGGGGGTTGAGTTGTGGTACATTGACTTAACAAACCTACAAGCTAAACGCTTAACAGAAGCAAAATTAAATGCCAATATGGGCTCGGTAATCCAGTGGTTCAAAAGTGATGAATCCATATTAGTTAAATTTTTACCTAAAGACAGAAAATCCTTGATAGATTCAGCCAATGCGGTGCCTGTTGGCCCAACCGTTTCCAACAGTGATGGATCCAAAGCACAAAACCGGACTTATCAGGATTTATTAAAGAACACCAATGATGAATTTAATTTTGAGCAATTAGCACATGCTGAATTGATTGAGGTCAGCTTAAAGGGTAAGACCAAACCATGGTTACCTAGTGCCATGTATACCAGCATTGACATCTCCCCTGACGGAAATTACATTGCAGTTACTCAAGTTAAGCGACCTTTTTCTTATCTGGTTCCTTACCGCAGGTTTCCACAACAAACCGATATTTTTGAAACCGATGGAAAACTGGTTTCCAACTTCAATCAAGTGCCTTTAACTGAAGAGATTCCTAAAGGTTTTATGGCTGAACGAACTGGTAAAAGGCGACTTCAGTGGCGTAGCGACCAACCCGCTACCATGGTATATGCTGAAGCTTTAGACGGTGGAGACCCTGAAAACCAGGTTGAATACAGAGATGAAGTTTTCCAAGTCAAAGCACCTTTTAATGGCCAGCCCGAATCATTATTCAAGACCAAAGACCGTTTCTCACAGATCAGTTGGGGTAATAAAAACAATGCCATATTTTATGATTTTTGGTGGAACACACGTCAAGTCAGAACTTCATTATTCGACCCATCAAACCTAGATCAAGAGGTGGTTGAGCTCAATGTCAGAAACTATCAAGATGCCTACAATGATCCTGGGAACTTTGTAACCACACGAAATGCATTGGGTGAAGACGTACTACTCATAGAAGGTGAGCAGACTTATTTAATCGGTGATGGTTTTACCGACAAAGGTCAGTTTCCATTCATTGATCAGTTCAATTTAAAAACCAAGCAAACTGAACGTGTTTATCAATCGAAATTTACCGATAAAATAGAAGAGCTCAATGATGCCATTGATTTGAAAGCTGGTAAAGTTCTGGTCAAAATTGAATCTCCTACAGAATTTCCCAATTACTTTATTCGAGATTTCAAGAAGGACACATTGACCCAAATTACTGACTTTAAGAACCCCTTTGCCAGTATCGAAGGCATTCACAAAGAAGTGATTAAGTATCAACGGGATGATGGCTTAGAGCTATCTGGGACCTTATACTTACCAGCTGACTATGACTTTGAGGCTAAGCCGAAGTTACCTATGATAATGTGGGCTTACCCCACTGAATTCAAAGACAAAAACAGTGCTTCACAAAACACCAACAACCCCAATGAGTTCACCTACCCTTACTATGGCTCAATGATTTACTGGGTGACACAAGGGTATGCTATTCTTGACGACGCTTCATTCCCCATTGTAGGAGAAGGTGAAGAAGAACCTAATGACACATTCATCAAACAACTGGTTGCCAATGGCAAAGCTGCTATCGATGCAGTAGATAAGCTGGGATACATTGATCGCCAACGCGTTGGTGTTGCAGGCCATTCTTATGGCGCATTTATGACTGCTAACTTACTCAGTCATTCAGATGATTATGCAGCTGGTATCGCCAGAAGTGGCGCTTATAACCGCACCTTAACACCTTTTGGGTTCCAGGCTGAAGAACGCAGTTATTGGGAAGCTCCTGAAATTTATTACAACATGTCTCCTTTCATGCACTCGGATAAAATGAATCAGCCGTTGTTACTTATTCATGGAGAAGCTGATAATAACTCCGGCACTTATCCTTTACAAACTGAACGTTATTTCAACGCTTTAAAGGGTTTGGGTGCAACAGCTAGAATGGTGATGCTACCCAAGGAGTCTCACGGCTATCGTGCCAAAGAATCTATCTTGCATGTGATTTGGGAGCAACATGAATGGTTAGAAAAATACGTTAAGAACAAATAGGCAAAGTTAAATGATATGTGCTGATTTATTTTTCAGCACATATCAACAACTGTGGCCCACCCAGGTAAGCATATTTTTTTGACCAATAAACAACCGCATAAGTATTTTTAAAGCCAGCCTCTTTCAACCTATCCAACAAATCCCAACCAAAAGTATAAAAGCTCAAACTACCTTGTTTAGAAACAGGGTTACCATGATATTCGGGTTCCACATGATGTATGACGCTACCATCTTTTTGCGCTGTCGCTCGAACCAACGTAACTTCTGAATCACAATCAAATGGCACTGAAAATAACAGCTTGCCACCGTTGCAAATAACCCGAAACAATTCACTCAGAGCAAGTTGATAATCTGGAATATGCTCAAAACAGTCAAATGATAATGCGAAATTAAAATTCTCATTTGGATAAGTTAATTGGGTTAAATCTTGATGAACCAAAGAATCTGGAAACAATCTTATTTTAAATTTCAATAAATTGAACCGGTTTGAATCAGTTAGGTATTCACTGCCGCAGACTTGGGTATATTTCTTTTTTAACCACTTGTATAAAACTGTGTGCTGCTCGGTGAGATAAATGGCATCTTGAGATTTTGGCTGACAGAATTGTTCAAAAACATGTATAGCCCCTCTGATGCGGTTATTGAATTTCTTTTTTTTACACACCAACCGTTCTCGCCAATTGATCTCATCACATCCAGCATATCGATCATCAACCAACAACTTAGCAACTGATTGAATAGGCCAACTGACACCATCGCAATTAAAGGAACCTTGTTGTTTAAATTGACGACTCAATGCCAACTCATACTGCTGAAGTTTTTCAAGCTCATTACCATGCTCCTTAATCAAACCCTGATAGGCGCGCATACTTTGGACTACATGAAACTTCATTCCATTTCTTGCTTGTTATTGTTTTGAAGCAGGAAAACAACTAAATATAGCAGTTCTGATTGGTTTTTCATTTCAATCAGCCAAATAAATTTAATACATTATATGTCAATTCCATCAACCTCAAAAAGAACCTACTCGCCATTAAGAAACAATTGATTGATATTAAAAACAACCCATCCCATGTATTTTCTAAACAAAAAATTAACCGAGTTGAATGAATAAATACTGGTTGTAATTCACTCCATTAACTACAATAATACGCTCATGAGTTGGTCGGACAATCGCGGGTTATTTTTTTAATTCGAGGAAAGTCCGGGCTCCAACAGGGCAAGGTGCCGGATAACGTCCGGGAGGCGCGAGCCTACGGCCAGTGCAGCAGAAAAGATACCGCCGTCTTTCGAGACGGTAAGGGTGAAATGGTGTGGTAAGAGCACACCGCGACTTTGGTAACAAAGGCGGCATGGTAAACCCCACCTGGAGCAAGATCAAATAGGAAAACTATAGGTGTGTGCCCACACTGTTTTCGGGTAGATTGCTTGAGGCTGGCAGCAATGTCAGACCCAGATGAATGATTGTCGCGTATTTATACGAACAGAACCCGGCTTACAGACCAACTCATTTTTTTAATAAAAAACATACTATTTATTCTTAATCACTTCTAATTTTTTTTTAAAACCACTTAACCTTGAGTTCAACTCTTCTAAAGATACATCATTACTTAAAAATGCAACCAAGTACTCTGACAAATCAACAAGAACTCTTGGTAGTATGCCTTTTCTTGGAGACCATGTTTGACCAAACATATTGCCATATTTATCACCATTCACAAAGAAGTGATAAATCGTGCCATCATTTGCTGATATACGTTTATTATTTGCAGAATACTTCGTTTCAATTAAAGTCTCCTCAAATACATCATTCATAATTTTTAAGGACTCTGCACTAATTTCCTTTCTGAGTGTCTTTACGTCTTTGCTCCTTACTTTCTTACCCTTTTTATTTATTGCATATGTAAGTAACAACTGTGCTTGTTCACGACCTTCTTTTCTCAATACGGTTATTCTCTTTAGCTGTTCAAATGAAGG
>CALLLZ010000460.1 GCA_938008005.1 uncultured Marinicella sp.
TGGGCGGACGTCTTTATAAAGTGCATAAGCGGTTTCTAAATTGTGATTGAAAACATCAGGTGGACTTTGAGCTAAAATTTCCAAAGCTTTATCCATACGGCCTTTACCACGAAAATCTGGGGTTAATATTTCTATTTGAATGCCTGGATTTTGTTCACGAACGGCAGCTATACAATCTACAAAGTGCTGGGCGCCACCATCTTTTAAATCATCGCGGTCGACGGAGGTAATGACCACGTATGTTAAGCCCATGTCTGCAATGGTCTGAGCTAAGTTTTCAGCTTCTTTTGTATCTGGTGCCAAAGGTCTGCCATGGGCAACATCACAAAATGAACAACGCCTGGTACATACTTCACCTAAAATCATGAAGGTGGCTGTGCCCTTACCAAAACATTCATGAATGTTTGGGCATGAGGCTTCTTCGCAGACGGTAACTAAAGAATTTGAGCGCAGTTTACTTTTTAGCTTTTGAACAGCATTTCCGGTTGGAATACGTACCCGAATCCAATCTGGTTTACGTAATCTGGGTGCATCGGTATCAAAACCTGCGCGGTTGCGATTGGTTTTGTTTGAGCCTAATTCTTTGGCTCCAGCGACCTTGCGTGCCAGTTTATCAGCACTGGATTGGTTGGGCATTTCAATCGTTAAGGGCATTTTTTCGGTCATGATGTATCTCGCGTGATGTGTTTTATTTATTTTGTTAAGCCGCGTTAGCTGCCTGGGCAGCAAAGTTGAGCTGCTTACAAAATGCCGCAATGAGTTGCTGCTCCACTGTTGCGGTGTTAACCCCATTGGCTAAATCCGCTAATTGTATGACTTTTAGATCTGAAAAGCCACAAGGATTGATTCTCATGAAAGGTTCTAAATCCATGTTGATATTGAATGCAAGGCCATGGAATGAGCAGGCTTTGCGGATTCTTAATCCGAGAGAAGCAATTTTAGCGCCTTCTACATAAACGCCGGGGGCGTTGTTTTTTCGTTTTGCTACAATTCCATAAAGAGCCACTGTGTCAATGATGGCTTGTTCGATGCCATTAACCAGAGATTTAACTCCAATGCCGTGGCGACGTAGATTAATCATTGGATAAACCACGATTTGTCCGGGACCATGGTATGTCACTTGTCCACCACGATCAACTTGTACAACAGGTATATCACCGGCAGCAAGTATATGTTCAGCTTTACCAGCCAGTCCTTGAGTGAACACTGGGGGATGTTCAACTAACCATAATTCATCAAGGGTATTTTCATCACGCTGATCAGTAAATTGCTGCATTTCACGCCACACAGGCTCGTATTCACAGTGACCTAAGTGCCTCACAATAATGGTTTGCTCAATTAAAGGTTCTTTGTTCATCAAACGGAATTTACAGTGTCCATTTAACATCTTCAACACTGTTAATGTCTTTATAAATGCTGACTAAATGATCTTTTGATAGGGCATAAACTAAAACAGTAACAGATTGGTATTTACCTGTGGAGCTGGTTTTACAGTTGACGGAGTTTGCAGAGACTTCTGGTGCATGTTGCTTAACCAATGCAATGATTTTATCCGCGAATTCTGGTGTGTTTGGCCCCATGGCTTTGACTGGGTACTCACAAGGAAATTCAAAGCCTTTGCCTTCAATTTGGTCTAAGTTCTGCATCAATCATCATCTCCAAAGGATTTGAACCACAGCCCTATGCCATCCATGCTGCGAGACCACCAGCCAGACTGTTCAACAGTTTGCAGCGCAACCAATGGTTTTTGCATCACAGTTTGGTCATTCAACATGATGTTCAGAGTGCCCAGTTGAGTACCTTGTTGAATAGGTGCTGTTAATAGTCCAGGTATGTCTACATTGGCTTTGAGTTGATCGTATGAGCTTTTCGGTATGGTGATGAACAAATCTTCAGCCAAGCCCAATGAAACGTTTTCTTCAACGCCTTTCCAAATTTCAGGCTGAACTTGTTGTTCTCCAGCTCGGTATAGTTTGTGGGTTTCATAGAACCTGAAGCCATAATTAATTAGTTTTTGTGTTTCATCAGCTCGGGCTTTTTCAGATTCAGTGCCCATGATGACATTAATCAATCGCATACCATTGCGCATTGCTGAGGTGGCAAGACAGTAGCCGGCTGCTTCTGTGTGGCCAGTTTTGAAGCCATCAACAGTGGGGTCCCTGTATAACAAAGTATTGCGATTGTGTTGTTTGATTTTGTTGAAAGTAAATTCTTTTTCTGAGTAAAAGTGATATAAGTCAGGAAATTCGCTGATCAATGCTTTGCCTAATTTTGCAACATCGTTGGCGGTAACTAAATGCCCCTCATCGGGTAAGCCGGTGGCATTGTGAAAGGTAGAGTCATTCATGCCAATTTTTTTTGCATGTTGAGTCATCATATTGGCAAAGACTTCTTCGCTACCGGCAATGTGTTCGGCCAGAGCCACACAAGCATCATTACCAGATTGGACAATCATACCGCGGATTAAGTCTTCTACACGGACTTGTTTATCAACCTCTATGAACATTTTAGAACCGCCGGTACGCCACGCTTTTTCACTGACTGTTATCATATCGTCTAAAGATAAGTTGCCAGATTTTATTTCTGAAAAAACCACATAAGCAGTCATCATTTTAGTGATGCTGGCAGGTTCAACTTTTAGATTGGGGTTGCTTGAAGCCAGTATGTGTCCGCTGTGAAAGTCCATCAAAATATAACTGCTTGCATTGACTTTTGGAGGTTCTGGAGTGGTATTAATTTGATTTATTTGTAACGAGGAATTTGGCGTGGGTTTTGTTGGGTTGTTTTGGGCGAAAGTAACATGGCCAAAAACGATAAAAAGCATACAAAATAACGTAGCAAGGGATGATGAATTTAAAGGGTTAGTTCGTTTTAACATTGAATTCACTCTGTAATCACTTTGGCATCAGAGATGCCATTGGCTGTGATTTGGTTAATTAATTGGTTGATCTTTGATTCAGACTCTACTGGACCAATACGGACTCGATGCAGGGTTCCTGAACTGGTTGATAATATGGTGACAAAGGTTTCAATTCCAAGTAATTGGCTGACTTTATTGGCTAAATTGTAAGCAGAAATTTTATCTGAAAAAGCGCCAAGTTGTAAATATGTTGATCCTTGGGTTATGGGGTTATTAACCAAATCTCGTGGAGATTTCACCACTCGGATGTGCACATCGGCAATGCCATCTTGGATAAAATCCAAGGCTTTTGCTGCTGCATAAGATAAGTCGATGATGCGATCACCTACGAATGGCCCCCGATCATTAACACGCACGACTATTGTTTTGTTGTTTTTCTTATTGGTTACTTCTACATAACTGGGTAGTGGTAAAGTTTTGTGTGCGGCAGTGAGTTTGTACATGTCAAAAACTTCTTGATTGGACGTTTGTCGGCCATGAAATTTTTTGCCATACCATGAAGCTTTTCCTGTTTCGCTGTAGCCATTGGGGTGGTTGTTGACTCGATAAGTTTTGCCATATACTCTGTAGGGGCTGTGGTTACCGTATTTACTTAAAGGCTCTGATTTAGGAACCCAGGGTTTGATATTTTTAGTGTCAATGTCGCGATACTTGTCTTTTTTACCGCATCCCGGTAAAGCCAGCAGTCCAACCAATAAAACCAAGAAATAACGATTCATGGTGACGCTTCTGTATTAGTTTGGTTTTTTTGCTTCAAGCTTTTGATCGCTTGCGACAATTGAAATACTGCACTGACATACATATGTGAATGGTTGTATCTTGAAATAACATAAAAATTTTGGAAGCCTTGCCAATAGACTTGCTCGCCATTTTCCATGTCCAGTTTAAGAACTGTGTATTTACGTTGAGTAGTTGATTCTGTTAAGTGCGGTTTGAGTTGATTGAATTTCATTTTTGAACTGGGTTTTTCAATCACTCTTAAAATTTCTCCACCGTTTTGCCATTTATGGGCTTTCAAGTAATTGGCAACACTGGCTATGGCATCTTGCGGGTTGTTGAGTAAGTCAATTTTGTTGTCAGCCTCAAAATCAACAGCATAGGCACGGTAGCTGGATGGCATAAATTGACCGAAACCCATGGCCCCAGCATAAGAACCTTTAGCAACCAGAGGATCTATATGACTTTCTTGTGCCAGCGCCAAAAAATGTTTCAATTCACTGGTAAAGAATTTAGAGCGTTTGGGGTAGTCAAATGCCAGGGTGTATAAAGCATCCAAAACTTTATGGCTGCCCATGATACGACCATAAAAAGTTTCTACACCAATGATGGCAACGATAACTTCGCTCGGCACACCAGTTTCTGCTGATACTTGATCTAGAACTTCCTGGTGTTTTTGCCAAAATTCCACACCTTCTTGGGTGCGCTTGTCAGTCATGAATATTTTGCGGTACTCAAACCATTTAAGGGTTTTTTCAGCTGGTTTACTCATTGCATTAATTATGCTTTGTTGGTGTTTGGCTTGACTGATGATGCTACGAACCCATTTCGGGTCAAGGTCTTTTTCAGTGGCAGTGTTTTCAATAAAAGTGTCAACTTGTTTGAGGTCGATTTGAGCGAATAATCTACATGCTGTGAGTAACAGTATGAGAAGTAAATAGATTTTTGCGCGTTTTTTATTTGAGTATGTTTTCATTGTTGAATTAGTTTTTTATGTGAGTGAACAGATGTAATGATACCAAATGATACCAATAAAGTAAGCACTGAAGTACCGCCATAGCTGACCAAGGGTAATGGAACACCCACCACCGGTAAAACGCCTGATATCATGCCAGCATTGATGGTGATATAGACAAAGAAAATCAGCGTTAGTGCCCCACAAACTAAACGATTATAAGTATTTTTAGCTTGTTGTGCTATAAACAGGCAGCGCATGATGATCATAAAATAGAGTGAGAACAGTATCAATACGCCAAAGAAGCCAAACTCTTCAGAAAGTACAGAAAGGATGAAATCTGTTGAATGCTCAGGCAAAAAGTCCAGTTGAGTTTGACTGCCTGTGGTCCAGCCTTTGCCCCAAAAACCACCTGACCCAATAGCAATTTTGGATTGAATGATGTTCCACCCATAGTTCAATGGATCAGCTTCAGGGTTTAAGAACATCAGTACACGTTGTTTTTGATATTCATGCAAGAAATGCCACAATAATGGGGCCGACAGCGCCACTAAAATGCTTGACCCTAAAATAAAACGCCATGATATACCAGCTAAAAAAATTACAAACAGGCCGCTGGCGGTTACCAGAATTGACGTGCCAAGATCTGGTTGTTTGTAAATTAAACCTGTACAAATGCCAATTACGGCAGCTGCTGCCATTAAGTATTTCCAATTGGGAGGTAAGGTGGTGTGGCGAAAAAGCCAAGCCACCATCATTGGCAAAGAAATTTTACATAACTCTGAAGGCTGAATACTGATGCCTAAGTCTAACCAACGTTGTGCACCTTTAACCGATATGCCAAAGAAAAATACCGCGATCAACAACATCACTGATCCGATATAAATAAAAGGGGTGAATTGTTCAAAACGCTCTGGCCTGATTTGAGTGATGAAGTATAAAGATGTTAAGCCAAGACCAATCCTAACGGCTTGCCTTTCTACCAGCACCATACCTCCTGCGCTGTATAAAACGACCAATCCAAAGGCAATCAATAACAGCAATAAAACCATCAAAAATGGATCGGGTACATAGGTAAAAAATCGCCTATTCATTGTCAGGCTCGTTATTGTATTGCCCAGTACCACCTAACTGAGTAATGGCTTCATCCAAGGCTTTCGGTTCGGAGTAAGTTGATTGCATGTAAAAGTCAATGATCTCTCGGGCAATGGGTGCTGCGGCTTTGGTTCCACTGGCGCCGTGCTCAGCAACAACGACTACCGCAATTTCCGGTTGCTCTACTGGTGCAAAAGCTATGAACAACGCATGGTTTCTTAGGTGCTTTGGCAGTTCATCGTTCTTTTTGTATATATCTTCTTCACTCTTACCGTAGACTTGTGATGTACCACTTTTCCCGGCGATCAAATAATCGGTTGATTTAATTGCTCTAGCTGTGCCATTGGGTGCGTTGATTACGCTGGTCATGCCCTCGTGAACGGTTTCCCAATGTGCTGCTTTAATCTCAAAGGGTAGGGTGTTGTTACTTGGTTTGTCCTGTTGTACCAAATGTAAAGGGTTGATTTTGCCTTTCGAGGCTAATATTGACAGTGCCTGAGCCATTTGTACCGGTGTGATCACAAAATACCCTTGGCCGATACCAGTAATGACCGTTTCACCTGGAAACCATATCATGTCGCGGTTGGCTTTTTTCCATGCTCTCGATGGTAGGATGCCCTGTTTTTCCCCACTAATATCAATGCCAGTTAAGCGACCAAAGTTGAATGGGTTTAAAAAAGCATGGATGTTATCGATACCTAATTTAACTGCTAAATCATAAAAAAATACATTGACTGACTCTGCCAAAGAGTTGACTAAGTTTACGTGTCCATGACCACCTTGTTTCCAGTCATGGTAGCGCCTTTTTTGTTTGGGTAATTGATAGTAACCATTGGAAAACATGGTGAACTCTGGGGTGATTAATTGATGGTATAAGCCAGCGAGTGCAATGTAAGGTTTGATGGTTGAACCGGGTTCGTAACCGCCTTTTATACTGCGATCAAACAATGGTTTTTCGCTTGAAGTAGATAAGGCATCATAGTTGTTTTGACTGATGCCATAAATGAATTGATTGGTGTCATACCCGGGTTTTGATATCATGGCGAGTATTTCACCATTTTGTGGGTTGACTGCAATGGCCGCACCGGTCTCTTCGCCAAAAGCTTTATAACTGGCTTTTTGTAATTGCAAATCAATAGTCAGGTTCAAATTTACACCGTTAATTGGTGGTTTCTTGATTTGTTGGGATAGTTGTTTGCCTTGGGCATTTATTTCTGTAACTAATTGGCCTGGTATACCGTGTAACTGCTTCTCATAATATTTTTCAATCCCGGTTTTACCAAAATAATCATCATTGGCGTATATCTCATGATCTTGTCGGTCAAATTCAGCTTGATTAATTTTGCCGACATAGCCCAGCAGGTGTGAAAACTCTATGGGGTGCAAATATTTTCGATTCAGGTAAGGTTCAATGTTAAAACCAGGGTAGTGATGTTTTTGCACAGCAAATTCAGCCACTTGTTGTTCAGACAGTTTGGCTTTGATCGTCAATGGTTTAAAAACTGGGTTGTATTTAAGCTGTTCTTTGATTCTTAATAATTCTTCTTTAGTCATTGACACAATAGATTGGATATCAACCAGTTTTTGATCCAGGTCTTTGACTTTTTCTGCGGTGAATTGTAATTTATAAGTGGTGATGTTTTCTGCCAGTAACACACCATTGCGGTCGTATACTAAACCTCTGGTTGGATCAATTCGACTGAACTTAATTTTGTTTTGCTCGGCCTGTTCACTGTAAGTTTGGTGTTGAATAACTTGTAAGTAGAAGTAGCGGCTTAATAATAACAAAAAAATTAAGCTAACGATTATGACCGCAACAATAATTCTTTCAGTAAAGATTCTTTTTTCGTGGAAAGGTTGTTTGAGTTGTTTACCCATGGACATCTGAATTAAGAATTTCGCATCGTGGTTTGGATCCGATCCATCAGGTATTTCAACCAAGGCCAAACCAGAGCTGCAGTCAACAATGGGAGTAAATCATACCATTTTGGCTGATATCGATAGCTAATCCAGTCAATGACAGCTCTGATTACGATGTCATTGAAAAGCCACACCAGCACCATCATTAACAGCTGCCAAAAAGAAGTCATACGCAATTTTTTTGCTGATTTATTAACCAAAAAAGATAAAGCCACCAATGACATGCCATGTTTGCCCAGCAAACTACCCATCAACACATCTAAAATTAAACCATAAGCAAAAGCCACAAACATCACACGTGTATTAGCAGCATATAAAGACCAGTAGGCAATCATCAATGCAGCCCAGTGGGGTTGAAACATTGCCATGGTATCTGGCCAGGGAAATAAGGTCAATAAAATCGCAAACAAGATTGACAGATGCATCAACAGATTGTTTTGATTGTGTTGTTTACTCATTAGCCTCAGGTGTTAACTCATTTGATTCTACATTATTATAAGTGTCATCAGTGTTGGTGGTCTCAGAGTCAGCTTGCTGGTTGTTTTTTTGTAATTGGCTGTTATCCTGAGCTTGCTCCTCAAAGTCAAAATCAATCAAAGCAGATGGGTTAATTACAGAAGTCGTTGTTGGGTTGTTGATGTCATTCTGTTTAATCTTATGGGGCCAAATCAAGAACACTTCGGTTAATCGATCTAATTCTGCAAAAGGTGATGCCACTGCGGTTTTAAAGGTTCTATTTGGGCTGACTGCCAAGGATTTGACTTCAGCTAATTTCAACCCTCTAGGAAAGCGGTTGCCAAAACCAGATGTGACCAACACATCACCCACTTGTATGTCACCACTGGTTGGTATTTCTTTCAGCCAAATCTTTTCTCCGTTACCATAGGCTATGGTGCGCATGCCAGTGCGCAGAATTTCGATGGGGATGGCGTGGGTGGTGTCAGTGACCAAAATGACATGAGCAAAATTGTGACCCAAAACATCAACTTGGCCAATCACACCAGCTAAGTTTAATACAGCTTGGCCCACAAATAAGCCATCTGCCCGGCCTTGATCAATAACCACATGTTGTTTGTTTTGAGTTTGGTTGATATTTGAAACGAAGGCGACGCTGGTTGTTAACGGAGAGTTTTGAGTGGCTGATAACATGGTCCGTAATCGCAGATTTTCTGCTGCCAGAGATACGTTTTGTTGTACTTTGAGTTCAGCATCTAATAGCTGTTCTTTGAGTTGATTATTTTCCTGGATCAAGTTGGCCTGCCGTGATACTGCTAATTGAGTGATTTGATATATGTCTTGTGGCCACTCAATAATTTTTATCAATGGTAAAACTGCCAATGATAAAGTGTTTCTAATGGGTTGGGCTAATTGATTGTTCTTGTCAGCAATCATCAGTACCATACAGATGAACTCTAGGATCAAGAATTTAAACAGCGGAGATTGGGTTAATTTTTGGTTGCTTTTAAGGGTTTCCATTAAAAATTATTCAATCTCTGGCTTGTTACCTGAAAGGTGCGAAGAAGTCGGAACCTTCTTGGTCAATGATTTCAAGCGCTTTGCCGCCGCCTCGAGCAACACACGTTAGTGGGTCTTCGGCAACAAATACGGGTAAACCGGTTTCTTCCATTAATAATTTATCCAAATCTTTTAATAAAGCGCCACCTCCGGTTAAAACGATACCTTGTTCAGCCACATCCGCACACAATTCAGGTGGGGTTTGTTCTAAAGCTGTTTTTACCGAAGCCACAATGCCTGACAAGGGTTCGTGTAAAGCCTCCAGAGCTTCGTTGTTTGTCATAGTGAACTTACGGGGTACGCCTTCTGCTAAGTTACGACCAGAAACCTCCAAAGAAATTTCTTCGGCAGCCGGATAGGCGCAACCAATTTCATGTTTAATTCTTTCTGCGGTAGATTCTCCAATCAAAGTGCCATAACTGCGGCGGACATAAGAAATCAATGAATCATCAAACTTATCACCGCCTATTTTAACTGAGGCTGAGTAGACAATACCGTTCAAAGACAATACCGCTACTTCAGAAGTACCACCACCAATATCTAACACCATGCTGCCTCGTGCCTCATGAATTGGAATGCCAGCACCGATCGCAGCAGCCATAGGCTCTTCTATCAAAAAAACTTCGGCGGCTCCTGCTCCTGAAGCCGACTCTTCGATCGCTCGACGCTCCACCTGGGTTGAGCCACATGGAACACAAATCAATACTCGACATGAAGGTTTTAACCAACGGTTAGAATGTACTTTGCGAATGAAGTGCTGTAACATCGCAGAGGTCATATCAAAATCAGCTATCACACCATCTTTTAAGGGGCGAATCGTTTTGATGTTGCCCGGGGTTCTGCCTAACATCATTTTGGCATCGGCACCAACGGAAGCAATATGGACTTGACCACCACGGTTTTGATCCATGCGAACTGCAACAACAGAGGGTTCATTTAATACAATGCCATGATCGCGCATGTAAATGAGGGTGTTGGCGGTTCCTAAATCTATGGACAAATCGTTTGAAAACAGGCTTCTGATTTTTTTAAACATGTGATAATTGTAGTTACATCTGATTGGTAAAAAATGGCATAATATCCCGCGGCTTGGCTTTGTTGCAGGCCAATCTGCAAATTATATATGAATCCGGCTTAAAAAATGTCAATTAATCGTAAAGAATTAGAAGAAATTGCCACCTTGGCACAATTGAATATTCCTGAATCACAAGTCAATGAAATAACAATTTCATTGAATCAAGTGGTGGCTATGATTGAGCATATCAATGAAGCTGATACGGCGGCTGTGAAACCGATGGCCCATCCCAATGATGCTGTCCAATTGGTCAGGTATGATGAAGTGACCGACGGTAGTCATAAAGATGAATTATTGGCTTTGGCCACGCAGGCTGATGACGATCATTATTTAGTGCCAAAAGTCATAGATTGAAGGCCACTAAAATAAGGAATAAAGTATGATTAATTTAACCATCAGGCAGATGTCAGAGTTATTGGTCTCTAAACAAATAAATGTGCAAGAGCTCAGTGGTTTGTTTCACGACCGCTGTCGAGTACACAATCAAACCACTGGTGCTTTAATCACCTTGAATAATGAAATCAATGCCGCTGAATTGTTAAATGCCCAAGCATCCATAGAAGCCGGTGACAGCTTATTGGCTGGGATTCCACTGTTACACAAAGACTTGTTTTGTACCCAAGGCGTTAAAACCACATGCGGCTCGAAAATGCTTGAGAACTTTGTGCCACCATATGATGCCACTGCAGTGAAGCGCTTGGCTGATGCGGGCATGGTGACTTTAGGTAAAGCTAATATGGACGAGTTTGCAATGGGGTCTTCCAATGAGCATTCAGCTTTTATGGCGGTTAATAACCCTTGGGATTTAAGTCGAGTGCCTGGTGGTTCATCAGGCGGTTCAGCTGCAGCAGTGGCGGCCAGAATGGTGCCGATTGCAACGGGCACTGATACAGGAGGATCGATTCGCCAACCAGCCGCATTTTGTGGCATTACGGGTATCAAGCCGAGTTACGGTCGAGTTTCGCGACATGGTATGGTTGCCTTTGCTTCGTCTTTAGATCAAGGTGGAGTTATGGCTCCCGGAGCAGATGATTGTGGCTTAGTACTTTCTGCTATGACTGGACATGATAGCCTAGATTCTACTTCTGCTAATCAACCACCTTGGCAATGGAAGAAACCTGAAACAGCTGATATGCAAGGATTAAAAGTGGGTGTTGCCAGCGCTTGGATTGAAGGGTTAAAAGATCCAGATATTAAACAAAAAACCACAGAAGCTATTGAACAACTGAGGTGTAATGGGGCAGAAATTATTGAGATTGAACTACCCCATGCTGATCTGGCGGTTTCTGCCTATTATGTATTGGCACCCGCTGAATGCTCTTCTAATTTATCACGTTTTGATGGGGTTCGATTTGGTTATCAAGCTAAAGAGATCAGCGATTTAGAATCTCTATACCGACAAAGCCGTACCGAAGGTTTTGGAGAGGAAGTGAAAAAACGCATAATGATTGGCGCTTGGGCATTGTCATCGGGTTATTACGATGCCTATTACTTAAAAGCGCAAAAAGTTCGTCGATTAATTAGTGAAGATTTTAAAAAAGCCTTTACTGAAGTAGATATAATTGCTTGCCCCGTTTCACCGGAATTGCCGTTTAAGCATGGCGAAAAAGTGGATGGTATTAGTATGTACCAAGCTGATAAATTCACCATACCGGCGTCTTTGGCAGGTTTGCCATGTTTGTCGATGCCTATTGGCTTCAGTGAAAACCCTCAAGGGAGATTGCCGATCGGCTTACAATTAATTGGTCGTTATTTTGATGAGCAAAGTATTCTGTCTGTGGCTGATAAATACCAGCAGCAAACTGAGCACCATCTACAAGTTCCGGAGGCCTTCCAGTGACAAATTCAAAGTTTGATTCGAAGGCTTTCTCAGTCATTGACAGCGAGAAATGGGAAATGGTGATTGGTTTAGAAATTCATGTGCGGCTTGATACCATGAGTAAACTTTTTTCTGGAATGAAATCCAGTTACGGTTCACCACCCAACAGTCAGGTAAGTTTTTTGGATGCGGGTTTACCAGGTACACTGCCAATGATTAATCAAAAAGCACTGGAATATGCGATCAGATTCGGCTTGTCAGTGGATGCAGAAATACCTGATACCACCATATTTGCACGCAAAAATTATTTTTATCCTGATTTACCCAAAGGTTATCAAATCAGTCAAATGGATGACCCCATTGTCGGGAAAGGGCAAATAGAAATCGAAACGGAAAACGGTAAAAAGACTGTAGAGATTACTCGAGCTCATCTGGAAGAAGATGCTGGAAAATCAATTCATGATAAATACGATCGACTTTCAGCGATTGATTTGAATCGTGCGGGCACGCCTTTGATTGAAGTGGTTTCTGAACCACAAATGTCGAATGCCAAAGAAGCTGTGGCTTATATGCGAGAAATTTATACCCGAGTGACTCATTTGGGTATATGCGATGGTAATTTACAGGAAGGTTCATTTCGTTGTGACGCCAATGTTTCAATTCGGCCCCAAGGCCAAGTTGAGTTAGGCACCCGAGCTGAAATAAAAAACCTCAACTCATTCAGGTTTATTGAGAAAGCCATTAACCATGAAGCCAAAAGGCAAGTTAAAATTCTTGAATCTGGTGGTACGGTGATTCAAGAGACACGACTTTATGATGCAGATAAAGATCAAACCCGTTCAATGCGTAGCAAAGAAAACGCCAACGATTATCGTTACTTTCCAGATCCAGACCAATTGCCGATCAAGATTTCTGCGGAAATGGTTGAAGCTCAAAAGGCACATATACCGGAGTTTCCTGCTGAAAAAATACAACGTTACATCAGTCAATTGAGTATCAAGACCGAAGATGCACAAATCATTGCTAATGACATACAGATGGCTCGATTTTTTGAACTGAGTGATCAAAAATCCAACGCGCC
>CALLLZ010000461.1 GCA_938008005.1 uncultured Marinicella sp.
GATGGTCTTATGGCGATCACAGTGCTGCTTGGAACATTGATTACATTGATGGTACAGCAGATGGTTCAACGCCAGATATCCAAATTGATGGGACGAATGTCAATGTAACGTTGGTGCCATTTGGAGATCGTCCTTCTTTTACATCTCACAATCTTCAGTATAAATACAATGCTGGAAACTGGGGTGCATATACCATTGGTGCAAGAAATATCTTCGATAGAGGACCAGTTCTTAATCAGGCAACGGGTCAGTATAATAACCCAAGTCTGTATACTACAGGACATATTGGTAGAGTATTCTTTGCTCAAGTTGATTGGTCATTCTAAAAAGAATTTCCAATTACTAGGATAAAAGTAGGCGTTTAAAAGACGCCTACTTTTTTTTATGAATAAAAAAAACTATTGGCAAAAGTATTGGTCTCAGACAGATGCATTTACATCATTAGCTGATGATTTTTCTGGTAATTATGACGGTGAAATCTTAAGGCACTGGCAGTCCATTTTTAAATCTCTGGCTCCAGCCAGCCAAGTATTAGATATAGCATGTGGAAACCTTCCGCTTCCAGTTATAGCAGTTCAAACAAGTGAGTTATTTAACCTAGATTTAAAGATAAGCGCCTGCGATTTGGTCGTTATTGATAAACAAAAAATTCAAAGCAATATTGGTATTAAAGAAAACATTCTAGATCAAATAAACCTGTATTCAGAGGTTAATAGTGAAGCGCTTAATTTTGAATCTATTCAATTTGATCTTGTTACATCCATGTTCGGTTTTGAGTATTCTGATACAGAAAAAACACTGCGCTCAATTAAAAATATCTTGAATCCAGCTGGTAGAGCTGAATTTGTTTGTCATTATACAGAATCTAGAATAGTTCAAGTAAATCAAAGAATTCATCAAAGTTTAATAGATTTGCAATCTTCGAAAGGAATTTTGCACTGTTTGAAAAAGTTGTCAAATTCATTGGGTGTAATCAAAACCCAATCTGATATTCGTGCACTGAAAAAAAATCAAAAATCAGAAAAGTTAAGAACAAGATTGAATGATAAACTCATACACTTCTATGATAAATATGGGGAGCAATCAAAGGATTCAAATATAATTGAATTTGTTAAACATTATTTCTCATGTTTACTTAATTCAAATATGCGATCTAGAAAAAAAATGATAGACGCGTATATCAATGAATTAGTTAATCATAAAGGTAGGTTAGAAGACTTATTAAATGCGGCTATCTCACCTGCTCGTTTAAAACAAATTGAAACGTGTTGTAATCAAATTGGTTTAAGGCTGAAAAAGCCTGCAATAGTTTGTCACTCAGGTCATGATGTTGGTTTAATTATTTCAATTGTTCAGGCGAATTAATACTGTTTAAGGTGATTTTATCAAAATGATGGTCGTTATATAATGATCACATGAGTTGATAGTGAGCGGAATTCCATCGGAATTTTTTTAAATTTAAGCTCATCCTCACTTTAAAGAAGAATTGGTGGGTAGTTTCTATAAAATATTTATTGTGTATTAAAAGAGGTAAATGGTTGTCATATGAAAATATTAAGTAATAAATCAACAGTGAATTCTTCGCAGTATAAAGAACACTATAGTAAATATGGTTGGGTAAGCATAGTGGACTTGTTTGATGATTCAGTGGTGGATGATTATTATCAAATTCTGTTAAAAGAATTGAATTGGGATTTGGTTACTATGGTTAATGGTAAACCATTTATCGTTCCTGTTAATGAACTGAAAGAAAAGCCTGCAGAGTTTATCAATCAATTCGTTGGTGGAGTAATAAATTATGCGGCACAAAACCCGTTTCAGTATTTCTATGAAAACATCAGATTAAATGATGAAAACCATAACAGTAATGTCGTTTTAAAACCTTTTTTTGAACTGTGCGAGTCTCAGGAGTTTTTAACCTACCTGAAGGAGGTCACCAGTGATGAATCTGAAAGCAAAATAGTTGAAACACAGATTACTCGTTATTCTGCTGGTTCATTTTTAAAAGAGCATACGGATCATAGCCCAGATAATCCATATGTCCGTAATTCTGCATTTATTATTGGTTTCACTAAGTCATGGTCGGCTGATTGGGGAGGTAACCTTAATATTTTTGATAAAAATTATGGTATATATAGATGTTTATCCCCTCAATTTAACAGTGTAAATATATTTAAAGTTCCTCGAAAACACTTTGTATCCCAAGTCAGCAATTTTTGTCCACAAGCAAGAATAAGTATTTCAGGGTGGGTGGCGAATAAAAAATAAAATTTGAGCCTTATGAATATAAGGTATTAACAACATAATTTACTTGCATAAGCACACAAATTTAAACAGTATTTAAATGAAAAAAACAGAAAGACTAAAAGCCAAACTTCAAGATCAAATAAATAATGAAGACTTATTTAATGCATATATAACTGCTCATGAAATTTTGGAGAGTTCAGAAGAGCTGGAAGTTATTTATCAACTTGGAATTACCTGTACAAGAATAGGAAAAGTAAAAGAAGCCAAGTCACATTTAGAAAACTATATTAAAACTGGTGGCGATAACCCTTTTGCGAAGTTAAACCTTGGGCATATGTTAAAAGCAGGTGGAGAAATAGAAGCTGCTGCTAGACAATATAGAAATTTCATACAAGAAAATCCGAAGAATTGTGGTCATGGGTATTGGCATTTATCTGATTTGAAAGATAAGCAGGCAAAAGATGGTGAGCTAGCAAAAATGATGTCTCTGCTAAGCAGTACTGATGTTAACGACACTGAAAAAATGTTGATCCAGTTTGCGATCGGTAATTATCATGATCGAGAAAATAACAGCACTGATGCTTTTATGGCATTCAAATCGGCTAATGCGTATCATGCGATGAAGAAGCCGTTTAACAAAACTGCTTATGAAAAATTAATTGCAGACCTTCAAGTCTTGAAAGAAGTTCCCAAATTTAATTTTGATGATATTCCTTATAAACCCATATTCATACTTGGGCTTCCAAGGTCAGGTTCTACATTATGTGAACAAATTTTGAGTAGCCATTCTTCAGTATTGGCTACAGATGAGCTTCCGTTCATAAATGCAATAGGGGCTGGTATGGAAAGCTCTGGAAGCTATACGAAAGCTATTCAAGAATTAACTAATGAAAAAGCGCAGGAGTTAAGGTCGGGTTATATTGAAAATTGCAAAAATTACATCGACACACCATGTGAATATTTTATAGATAAAAGCCCGATAAATTCTTTGCATATTGGGTTGATAAAAACACTCTTTCCAGAAGCATTAATTATTAACTCATATAGAAATTCACTGGATAATGCACTGAGTATGTATCGTCGGTACTTCTTTATGGGTCATGAGTATGCCTATTCGCTTGATGATATAGCGATGTATATGGATGGTTATATCATGTTAATGCAACATTGGGATTCAGTTTTTCCAGAGAAGGTATTTCATTGCCGCTATGAAACTCTTGTTAAAGCACCTAATGAATACATCAAAAAAATGCTTACTTATTGTGGGTTGCCGTTTGAAGATAATTGTTTAACGTTTTACAAAAATAAACGGGCAGTACTTACTCCGAGTTCCGACCAAGTATCAAAACCGATTTATTCTTCATCAATTGGTTCTTGGGAAAAGTATGTAAAACAAATAGCGCCACAAACAATTAATCACTTATCATATGTTAATCAACGGATGATCACTTCTTTTGAAAAAGATGCTATCAACAGTGCAGAGTTAACATGGAGTGATTATTGGTCAAAGGGTTACCTGTCATCCTTCTCTGAGAAAAATTACGATGGTATTTTAAAAGATTATTGGATTGATTTTTCAGGCATGCTCGCATCTGAAGATCAAGTCTTAGATCTTTGTTCTGGAAATGGGGCTTTGCTCAATATTATATATGATGCATTAGATGGAAGAACATCAACAGGTTTAGTAGGTGTTGATTATGCTAACATCCAAGCATTCAATAAGCCGTATCAACTACACGGTAATGTAAGCATTGAGTCTCTTCCTTATGATGCTTTATCCTATTCATTTGTTATATCACAATTTGGTATAGAGTATTCAAATATTGAGAAGTCAATTCAAGAAGTTGCACGTATACTTCAAGCTGATGGACAGTTTAGATTTATATGTCACGCTGAAGGTTCTGTTATATTGAAAAACAATAAAAAGATTTACGAATGCAGTGAATCATTAGAAAAAAATGCTTTTGGGTATTTTTCTGAGATGTTGATGGGATTGGATTTGATTGCGCAAGGTGATTCAACCGGTGAAGCATTGGCGGCGGCAAAACGAGAAAATTTTAATGCTGCAATTGTTGAACATCATGAAAAGTACGGTGATACATTGTTCGAAACAGGGTTTCCTCAAGCCATGAAAAATATTCTGCAGCAAAAAAAATCTGGGCATTGTCAGAATATATTTAAAGATTTTGTAGTGTCATTCAATATGGCACAAAAGCGTATAGAACAACTATTTTCTGCTGCTCTTGATGAACAAAGAAAAAACAGTTTTTTGAAACTATTGTCAAATAATAAACTTAAGGCGATCGAATGCAAGAAAATTGAACAAGAACAGGTTGGGATAATAGGTTGGTCTATAGAAGGCGTTAAAATAGCTTAGGTGGTGACTAAATTATTTAACAGTATTTTAATAAATGGTTATCAAAATCGCTGACTATTGGTGTTTTTAATTGCTTGTCAATATCATGAGTGGCTTAACTATTGGGTGTTGATTAAATTTTTAACCAGTCTGCCATTAATGATTTCTTGTTTAGCGGTGGTCATCCTGTTGGATTTAACAATCGCCTTGAGGCTTTTCAATGCTTCTTCAAAGTCATCATTGACCACCAAAAAATCTGCTTTGTGGTAATGTTTGAGTTCGGCAATTGCTTTTTCCATTCGAGTTTTAATCACATCTGAGGAATCTTGGCCACGATTTTCTAGGCGCTCCTGTAAAGCTTTGATGCTAGGTGGGAGTATGAAGATGCTGATGGCATCATTGAATCTGGATTTAATTTGTTCTGCACCTTGCCAATCAATCTCGAGTACCACATCATGACCTTCGTCGAGCATTTTTTGGACTGAGTCCTGAGAGGTGCCATAATTGTTGCCAAATACCTGTGCTGACTCCATAAAAACACCTGCAGCTTCCATCTGTTCGAACTTGCTGGTAGTTATGAAGTGATAGTTATAACCATCAATTTCTTTGGGTCGTGGTTGTCGAGTCGTGTGAGAAATTGAAAGTTTTAAATGATTGGTGTCTCGGACCAAGGCGTTGACTAAAGAGGTTTTGCCAGTGCCAGAAGGCGCTGAAACGATGAAAAGTGTTCCTGTTAGATTATTCTTGGGCATAATAATACTTATTCTATGTTTTGAATTTGTTCGCGCATTTGTTCAATTGCGACTTTTAAATCGATACTTGCATTAGATGTTGTCATGCTGGCTGATTTAGAACCAATGGTATTGGATTCTCGGTTGAGTTCTTGAATTAAAAAATCCAAGCGTCTACCTACTGGTTCTTGTAACGTTAAAACACGATTAAGTTCAATAACATGTGCATCTAAACGATCAAGCTCTTCGGTGATATCAACTTTTTGTAATTGGATTGCCAGCTCTTGCTCAAAGCGTTCAGGGTTGACATCCACTTGTAAGTCAGACAACTTATCTTTAAGTTTTTGAGATAAAGATTGGTTGATGGTTGGTACAAAAGTGCGTATTTCACCGGTCAATTGTCTAACTGTTTCTGCCTTCTCTTTAAGCACAGTATGCATGGCAGCGCCTTCTCTGGTTCTTGACTCAATCAATAGTTTGATACTTTCATCGACCAGTTTGATTGCAGCAAGGTTCAGTTCAGAAGTGTCAGCAGGTTGTTGAACAATGACATCAGACCAATTCATCAGTTGAGAGGTACTCATGTTATTGGTTAAGCCAAAATCATTGCTGATAGATTCAGCTGACTGGATTAATTGAGTTAACAGTGCTTTGTTAACACTTAATTGAGTCAAACTTACTGATTCATTGGGGAAAAATTTGATGAATACGGCAACTTTACCACGTGAGAGTTTCTGATTGAATGATTTACGAAACTGTGTTTCGGCAGCTCGAAGGAAATCAGGACACTTGATAGTTAGATCCAAAAAGCGTTGATTCACTGAACGAATTTCACAAGTAAGTCTTCCTAATGAATTTTCAACTTCATTTGAAGCGAATGCGGTCATTGATTGCATTATTATGTTGTCTGAGTAGATAGAAAGGGTATTATAAAGTAAAAAGATGAAATATTTGCTGGCAATCTCAAGGCATATCAAACTACTTGTGATAACCATGACTACTGACCTATGAAATCACTTTGTTTAAAGGTTATAGTAATGAAAAAATTAGAGGGCATGGTAATGAATAAAATAGTTTTGATATTGGCAGTCATTTTTTCAACATTGGGTATGGCAGCCGATGATAAAGGCTCCAAGCAAGATAATCCATTTTCTGGAATTAAATTACGAAATATTGGTCCGGCGTTGATGTCAGGTCGAATTTCAGATATTGACATACATCCTAATAATGAGAATATTTGGTATGTTGCTGTTGGTTCTGGCGGTGTGTGGAAAACCATCAATGCGGGTACAACATGGAAACCGATATTTGACAAACAAGATGTTTATTCAATTGGTAGTGTAACTATAGATAAACAAAACCCCAACCGTATCTGGGTCGGGTCTGGAGAAGATACAGGTGGTCGCCATACCAGTTATGGTGATGGTATTTACCTCAGTGAAGATGGCGGCTCTTCATGGAAAAACATGGGTTTGAAAAAATCCGAACGCATATCTACTGTTATTATTCATCCAGAAGACTCCAATACTGTTTGGGCTGCTGTACAAGGCCCGCTGTGGTCGAAAGGTGGGCAACGGGGATTGTATAAAACCACAGATGGTGGTGAAACTTGGAATAAAACATTAGGCGATGATGAATGGACAGGTGTTACAGATATCGTTATTGATCCACGAAATCCTGATAGACTCTATGCGGCTACTTGGCAACGACACAGAACGGTTGCTGCCTATATGGGTGGAGGGCCAAATACTGCGATTTATAAATCAGAGGATGGAGGTGATAATTGGCAAAAACTCAAATCTGGCCTCCCTAAAGACAATATGGGGAAAATTGGTTTGGCGATTTCACCACAGAAGCCTGATGAGATCTATGCAGCCATTGAACTGGAGCGCAGAACCGGTGGTATTTACAAGTCCTTTGATCAAGGGGCATCGTGGAGCAAGCAGTCAGATGCAGTTGCTGGTGGAACCGGTCCTCATTACTATCAAGAGCTTTATGCATCGCCACATCATTACGATCGACTATATCTGATGAGTAACCGCATGATTATTTCTGACGATGGTGGTAAAACACATCGCATCATGAATGAAAAGAATAAACACGTTGACAATCATGCCATAGCATTCAATTCAAATAATCCTGATTATGTTTTGGTTGGTACAGATGGTGGTTTATATGAAAGTTTTGATTTAACAACTTCATGGAAGTATGTTTCAAACTTACCAGTTACACAATTTTATAAAGTAGCTGTGGATGATGCAGAGCCTTTCTATCATATTTATGGTGGTACCCAAGACAACAATACACAAGGCGGCCCGTCTAGGACTGATAATGTGCATGGTATAAGAAATTCAGATTGGTATGTGGTGTTATTTGGCGATGGTCATCAACCTGCAACAGAACCAGGTAATCCAGATATTGTTTATGCAGAGTGGCAGCAAGGAAACTTGGTGCGGGTAGATAAAACTACAGGAGAAATGGTTTACATACAACCACAGGCGGATGAAGGTGAAGTGGCAGAAAGGTTTAATTGGGATGCACCTATTTTGGTGAGTCCACACGAGCCGAAGCGTTTGTATTTCGCCTCACAGAGAGTTTGGCGTTCGGATGATCGAGGTGACAGTTGGAAGCCAATTTCTGGTGACTTAACTAAAAACCAATCACGCATAGAATTGCCAATTATGGGTGGTACACAAGGCTGGGATATGCCTTGGGATGTATTAGCCATGAGTAACTACAACACCATCACTTCAATATCGGAATCACCCGTGAAATCTGGATTGTTATACATTGGCACCGATGACGGTTTGATTCAAGTTACAGACAATGATGGTGGGGATTGGCGCAGTATTGATGTAGGTGATTTGCCAGGTGTTCCAGACACAGCCTTTGTGAATGACATCAAAGCGGACTTGCACGATTCTAATACTGTTTATATTGCTTTGGACAATCATAAGTATGGAGATTTTAAACCCTATCTACTGAAAAGTAGCAATCGCGGTAAAAGCTGGCAAAAACTGAATGCTGGGATTCCAGATGATCATTTGGTTTGGCGAGTGGTACAAGATCATGTTGATCCAGATCTGATGTTCGCAGGTACAGAGTTTGGTTTATTTGTTTCAACTACAGGCGGTAATAAATGGCAAAAAATCAATGGTGGAATGCCAACCATTTCAGTCAGAGATTTAGCCATACAAAAACGTGAGGATGACCTAGTAGCTGCTACTTTTGGACGTGGTTTCTATGTGTTAGATGATTACAGTCGTTTAAGAAATGTCCATAATAAAGCATTTGATAAAAATATGATTTATCCTATAAAAGATGCTTTATGGTATATGCCAAGAA
>CALLLZ010000462.1 GCA_938008005.1 uncultured Marinicella sp.
CGATAAAGCCTTGATGGTAATTGAAGAAAACAAAAACCTAAATGCAGTTGTTTACCCCTTCCTTCTGCTTCATTCCAAAGCCTTGAAATCCAATGGTCGATTGCAACAAAGTCTGGCTTTGGCCATTGAATGCAGAAACAAATCTGGACAACATTGGACCCGTGAAGACGAAGCTTATTTAAGTCAGCTGCGTTTGTTAGTTGATTGATATTCAACTCATGCCTTAATAGAGCAACGTCCATACCCCCCTCCTTCCAAGACTTCTGGCACTCACGAAGTTATTCGCTTTGTGCTATTTTAATAGTTACTTCTAACAGGAATAGAAAATGTGGTTATTTATAAAATCATTGTTCATGATCAAAGACCAGCGCATTGGCATGGAATTGGTTGAACAGAGTCAACACAAAATCAAATTCCATGGATTTAAATTATCCAGATTATTGCGTCGACGTGCTCGCAGAAAGAAGTTTAAGGCTCACAACACCACAAACCTTACATATAAAGTAAAGTGAGAGGATCTAATCAACAACACATCAAACTCACTTGGTCACAACGTTTTTTACACGCCTTAAAAGTGATTATGATCTTGTTAATTATGTTTATGATACTGACCTATGGGTTGATCATAAACACTAACCTTTTGACTCAAATGAGCTATGCAAATAATTGGTTGTACTTCTTTATTTTGATCATTTGTTATTCAATCATTGGAGTTATCACCGTCTTACTTTACAGAATGATTATCAGGCATTTACTGTTGGCAAAAACTGGTTTCAAACCGGTCAAAAAAAATTAAATTTACCACAGTAGTTAACATCAACTGATACAATCAATCATCTTTAGCTCGTTTTATTTTTTTTCTGAGTTCAGAGAGCAGTCCATTGTGATCCAACTCGAAAACCAACGCCATTTGCCGACCCAGTTTATTGTCTGGAAAACCCTGACGATTAAACCAAGCCAAATAATGCCCAGGCAAATCAATCAACTTTCTGCCTTGGTATTTTCCAAACGGCATTTCTTGTTGTAATGCCATGAGAAAATCTTTTTTCTGTTCTTTGGTAAATTTCATCTTTTATGAAACTTTAGGTTGCATGGCACGGCGCTTATTCAATTGTGCTTCTCGCCTAGCAATATAAACACCTGATGCAAATACAATCGCAGCACCTATCAATGTCCACTGGTCAACAGACTGGTCGAATACCAACCATGCCATCACAATAATAAAGGGTAATCGTGCAAAATCAAATGGCATTACAATCGAGACATCAGAAATTTTCAATGAGCTGGTGAACATCAAATGGGCAAAACTACCTAAAAAACCCATCAATGCCACTAACAACCAAGTTTCATAAGTTGGCCATTGCCAAACTGTCATTGCCACCGGCAAGGACAATGGCGTCATCAATAACACCATATACATCACAATAACATTGGTATCTTCAGTTCTAGATAGGCTTTTGATGACCAAAACTGATGCAGCCATGGTCACAGATGATGCAATCACCACCAATGAAGCAAATAAATCTCCATCAATCGATGGCCTTAAAATGATCAGGGTGCCTATAAAACCCACCAAAACAGCAGCCCATCGGCGCCAATTCACATCTTCTTTTAAAAACACCGCTGCACCTATGGTAACAAACAAAGGCACCGTAAAACTTAAAGCCACTGCTTTGGCAAGAGGCAGTACAGTGATTCCCCAGAAATAACAAAACATCGAAAATATGCCCAACAATGCCCTGATAAAAAACAAGCCTAAACGATCTGTTTTGAAACTGCGGTAACCATACTTAATTAACCATGGCAGCATGAATACCAAACCAAATAAATTTCGAAAAAATGCAATTTGAAAAGAATGTAATTCGCCCGAAGTCCAGCGGATCAGTACATTCATAAAGCTGAAACCTAAAGCCGCCAGCAACATCAAAGCAATGCCCTTAAATAGGCCTGCATTGACTGATTGGTTCGATGTCATAAACTATACAATCTGAAAAATTTGAGCCGTTAGTTTAATCAAAGTAACAAACAAGCTCCACAGTTATTCTGGCTTTTCTATTCTTCTCATATAAAGGCAGTTTTCCAATGGAATTTTTTTTGGGTATTGAGCTTCAACAAAATTTGATTTTTTATATAACTTAATGGCCGATGTGTTATCACTTAACACAAACAATGAACCATTAGACAAACCGAACAAATTTTGACCTTCCGTTAACAAAGCTTCAATTAAATGTAAACCATATCCTTGACCTCTGTATTTAGGGGAAACCACCACACGACCTAAATGAAAGTGGTCTAAGCGATTGTATATTTGACCAAATGCCAATAATTGACGGCCTTGCTTCAAAACATAAGAATGACTTTTTTTAAATTTAGATTCTGTCTTGAAACGTTTTATTTGCAGTGGATAACTGATATCAGGACCACCCCAATAAAACACCGATCTTTCACTGTTAAACCACCTGAAGACGCCCACCAATTCTTGGTCTGTACATTTTGATAATTGCAAAGCTATAGACATATTCAATCGATTTTCTTTAACTGCTCAACGAGTATACAAAATAAAAAGTAATCCCGTCATACCGACTAAACTACCAGCCCTGATAAAAGTTGGGGCAAACTGATTGCGGCTGAATTTATCTGAAAATACAGCCCCAATGGCCAACATAATAATTAAGCCCATAATCCGACCAGAGCGTGGTGCCGAACCACCGTGAACAATCCCAAGCCATAAATAAATATTACCAACGGTTACCAGCAAAACATAACTGATCAACAACCATGTCTTTTTATTCATTGTAATTTTCTGCCTTTACGGCTTTTCAAGGTAGCCAAATAAATACCACTTAATACCAAGCCCAACCCAAATACATCATTCAACCCTGTTGGACGATCAAAAAACAGTACATCCCAAACCATCGACATCGCTGGTTGAAGCAAAAGTAAAAGACCCACTATCGATGTCGGCAAATCAGGCATGGTTTTTGTAATCAGCACCCAGCCTAATACTTGGCAAAAAACACTCAGGGCAAACACTGCCAGCCATGACTTGATATTTGGCACTTCAAATGAACCACCTTCGAACAGAACCACTGTCGCCAAAAGTAAGGCACATATGACAGACAAAACACCTAAATTGGCCATTGGTGTCAACGCATTTGTTTGCGACTGCGTATGGCGCAAACATAACATAAATCCGGTGTAAGCCACTGCAGTAGCTAAGCCATAAAAAACCCCCAATTGATAAGCCGAAGAGAATCCATTCCACTGCAACCCGACTAACAAAAACAGCCCAAAGAAAGTAAAAGTCAAACCAACAAAAAACTTTAAACCAATGGTTTCTTTTAAGAACAAGTAACCAAATAAAGTCATAAAAAAAACTTGAACATTGCCCAAGACAGTTGCCAAGCCTGGCCCAATAAATTGAATGGAGCGGTGCCAAAACCACAAATCTGCCGCAAAAAAAATGGCACCTAAAGTCAACCATTTCATATAGGCTAAATTACGCCATAGTGCATTTCCTTTTATCAAACACAATAACACCATCAATAAACCACCAATGAGTGTCCGATAAAAACCAATTGCACTGGCGCCCAT
>CALLLZ010000463.1 GCA_938008005.1 uncultured Marinicella sp.
TATTGATGTAACTTTATGATTAATCCAAAGAGAGTCTCAGTCCAAATTGAAAACAGTATTGCACACGTTAAACTGGCAAGACCTGCTAAACGCAATGCTTTAGATATGGACATGTTCAAATCTATTGTCAGCGCCATTAAAACTTTACGAAATGATCGCCACATTCGAGCCGTTATCGTAACTGGCGAAGGAGAAGATTTCTGTTCTGGCCTGGATGTAAAATCGATGATGAAAACAGCCACAGGGCCATTAAAATTGTTAGCAAAGATCAACCCTTGGAGTGCCAACCTCGCACAAAAGGTCTCTGCCGATTGGCAAAAGATTGGCGCTCCAGTCATCATGGCAATCCATGGTCGTTGTTGGGGTGGTGGTTTACACATAGCATTGGGTGGTGATATTCGTATTGCTACACCAGATGCTTCGTTATCAATCATGGAAGGTCGCTGGGGTTTAATCCCAGATATGGCAGGCTTGTTGGCTTTACGAACGCACTGTCGCATTGATGTGGCGAAAGAACTGACTATGACAGCCAAATTGATTGATGGTAATGAAGCTCAAAAAGCCGGTTTAGTAACCCATGTAAATGAAGACCCAATTGCTATGGCACAAGTATTGGCGGATGAAATCTGCCAACAATCTCCTGATTCAGTCGCAGCAGTAAAAAAACTCTATAACAAGAGTTGGATTGGCGGCAGAGGAACGCTCTTAATGCGAGAAACTTTTTATCAACTTCGAGTTATATTAGGCAAAAACAGTAAAATCAAAGCTTATAATCAAACTCATGATGCAAACGAACAAAAGGCGTTTTTGCCACGCAAGAAATGGTAAACGATAAAAAAACAAAACTGAATATGTAAAACTTTATGTCATTCAGCTGATTTTTTTGGCTTTATCTATCTATACCCTTTTACCCTGTATTGGTTTAGGTATAATACTCAATTTCACTAATTAACACAGAGACATCCCTTGGCAAGCTGGATCAAAGAAAAACAACAAACAGCCGCTTTTTTCGGAGCCAATTCGACTTGGCTCGAACAATACTATGACCTCTATTTAGAGGACCCACAATCAGTCACACCTGAGCTTCAAGAACTGTTCAAAGAATTTGACCAGGGTGAACCTGATGTGAGACATTTGCCCATCATTGAAAAATTTGAACAAGTTGGTAAATTACCGGCAGGTAGCGGTTCAGATATGGGTGATGCAGTTCATGCACAAAAACAAGCTGATGTGCTTCGATTGATTAATTCATATCGCTTGCGTGGCCACCAAAAAGCAAAGTTAGACCCAATCAATTACTCCCAACGTCCAGAAACACCCGACTTAGAATTGTCTTTTCATGATTTACATGATGCAGACATGAATACCAGTTTCAACACCGGTTCTCTGGTAGCAGCTGATCAAATGCCATTGAAAGACATCATTGATGTTTTAGAAAAGATTTACTGTCAACACATCGGCGCTGAATACATGCACATCGTCGACATCAACAAACGAGAATGGTTACAACAACGGCTGGAAAAACCAGCTGGCGCGTTCCCATTCAATGAAGATGATAAAAAACAAATGCTCAAATGCTTAACCCAAGCTGAGGGTATGGAACGTTACTTACATACCAAATACGTAGGTCAGAAACGTTTTTCACTGGAAGGCGGTGATGCACTCATTCCTCAAATGTCATTTTTAATCCAACATTTGGGGGCACAAAACACCAAGGAACTGGTCATTGGCATGGCGCATCGTGGCCGTTTAAATATGCTGGTCAATATTTTGGGCAAATCACCTGCAGAATTATTTGACGAATTTGACGGTGTTAAAGCCGACGAATTAGACAATGTTAATTCTGGAGATGTGAAATACCACAAAGGCTATTCATCAGATGTACCTACATCTGGTGGTGATGTACATTTAGCCATGGCATTTAACCCTTCACATTTAGAGATTATTAACCCAGTGGTATTGGGCTCAGTACGTGCCCGTCAGGTAAGACGTGATGATACCGATAAAAATGTTGTGGTCCCATTATTAATCCATGGTGACGCAGCTTTTGAAGGGCAGGGTGTTAACATGGAACTATTCAATATGTCCATGGTAGAAGGTTACGATGTGGGTGGCACCATACATGTGATAATTAACAATCAAATTGGTTTTACCACTACCCATGCACTGGACAAAAAAGCAGGCATGTACTGCACTGAATTAGCGAAAATGGTTCAAGCTCCCATCTTTCATGTCAATGGCGATGACCCAGAAGCAGTGGTATTTGCGACCAACTTAGCTGCCGATTATCGACAGACTTTTGGTGTTGATGTGGTTATTGACCTGGTTTGTTACCGCAAACATGGTCACAACGAAGCTGATGAGCCATCTGCAACTCAACCCCACATGTATAAACTGATCAAAGCACATAAATCACCGCGTGAAATATATGCTGACAAATTACTCAGTACCAATGTAATTGATGCCAATTTTGCCCGATCATTGGTTGATCATTATCGTGACCGTCTGGATAACAAAGAAGACATTGTTGAATTTGGTCCAACTCACAACAACGACAAATTTGCGGTTGATTGGACACCTTATATTAATGGTGAATTAACAGAACAAATTAAAACAACCATCACTGCTGATCGCTTTAATCAATATGCTGAAGTAATAACCAGCTTACCAGCTGACTTAAAACCACACCCCAGGGTCAACAAAATCAATCAAGATCGCATCAAGATGATGAGTGGTGAGATACCAATGGATTGGGGATTTGCCGAAACTGTGGCTTATGCCAGCATCCTGGATGAAGGCTTTCAAATCAGAATCGATGGGCAGGACTCCCAAAGGGGTACATTCTTTCATCGTCATGCAGTGATTCACAATGTTGACATGAACGAAAACTACACTCCATTGAGTCAACTTGAAACAGATAAAAATAAAATTGATATCATTAATTCTGTATTATCAGAAGAAGCTGTCTTAGGTTTTGAATATGGCTATGCGACCACTGAACCCAGATCTTTGGTTATTTGGGAAGGTCAATTCGGCGATTTTGTCAACGGCGCACAGGTGGTGATAGATCAATTTATTTCCTCAGGTGAAGCTAAATGGGGACGTTTAAGTGGCTTGGTCATGTTTTTACCTCATGGTTTTGAAGGACAAGGTCCTGAACATTCATCAGCCAGATTGGAGCGTTTTTTGCAGTTATGTGCAGTTAATAACATGCAAGTCTGTATGCCATCTACCCCAGCACAAACTTTTCACATGTTGCGCCGCCAAATGTTGCGCAAAGCACGCAAACCATTGATCGTCATGACCCCTAAGAGTTTGTTGCGACATAAGCTAGCAACATCCACTAAAGAACAACTTACAGATGGTCAGTTTCAAACGGTCATACCTGATCGCAGGGTCAAAGCCAAAGATGTCAAACGAATAATCTTCTGTTCTGGCAAAGTTTATTACGATTTACTGGAACAACTAACAGAAGAACAGAATACAACCATTGCATTGTCCAGGGTGGAACAACTGTATCCATTCCCTCGCAAAGAACTGACAGCGCAAGTTGACAGTTACCCAAACGCCAAAGAAGTCATCTGGTGTCAAGAAGAACCTATTAACCAAGGTGCCTGGTTCCAGATAAGGCATCATTTACAGCATTGTATAGACAATCGATTCCCATTGTATTATGCAGGAAGAAAAGGGTCACCCTCTCCTGCAGTAGGGGCCTTGAAGGTACATATAAAAGAACAACAACAATTAGTTAAAGATGCCATCCATGGACAACATGGTTCGGCCATAGACGCGGAGTAATAAAAGTATGAGCATTGATGTTAAAGTGCCCGTTTTACCAGAATCAGTCACTGATGCGACGGTAGCCACTTGGTATAAAAAGCCTGGTGATTTCGTAAAGAGAGATGAAAACTTAGTCGACTTAGAAACAGATAAAGTGGTTTTGGAAGTACCGGCACCGGTTGATGGCATTTTAGAGTCCATTACTGTTGAGTCAGGCGATGTGGTTGAAGCCAATCAAGTACTTGGCGTGGTTAAAGCGGGTGAAATTCCGGTTGAAAAAGCTGAAGAGTCAGTGGCCCCTAAAGCAAATACGACTGCAAGCACCCCGACACCTGCCAAGGAAGCTCCTGCAGCTGCCAGCAACCACATCGTTGATACAGGATCAGCAGGACCAGCTGCCCGTAAAATGATGCAAGAAAATGGCATCGATGCATCACAAGTTAGTGGCTCTGGCCGTGGTGGGCGCATCACCAAGCCTGATGTACAAAATGTCGCCAATACACCCATGGAAGAACGTGTTCCTATGAGTCGACTGCGTCAGAAAATTGCTGGTCGCATGCTAGAGGCTCAATCCACAGCAGCGATGCTCACTTCATTCAATGAAGTGGACTTAAAGGCAGTCATGGATATTCGTAAGAAATACAAAGAAGAATTCATTAGTAAACACGGTATCAAACTGGGCTTAATGAGTTTCTTTGTCAAAGCAGCAACAGAGGCTTTAAAACAATTCCCAGTCATAAACGCATCAGTTGAAGAAACCGATGTGGTTTACCACAAACAACAAAACATTGGTATAGCTGTAGCCACAGAACGTGGTTTGGTTGTCCCTGTATTGAAAAATACCAACGCCATGGGCTTGGCAGATATTGACGCCGGCATCCGCAATTTCGCGGTGGCTGGTAATGCAGGCAAGTTAACCATGGATGATTTAACCGGTGGTACTTTTACCATTACCAACGGTGGTTCTTTTGGTTCCCTGATGTCAACGCCTATATTGAACATGCCTCAAAGCGCGATTTTAGGCATGCACACCATCAAAGACAGACCTGTAGTGGTTGATGGAGAGATAGTAGTCAGACCTATGATGTATTTAGCCTTAACATATGATCATCGCATCATCGATGGCAAAGATGCTGTGTTGTTTTTAGTGGCGATTAAAGAAATGTTAGAAGACCCAGCTCGTATGCTGTTGAACCTATAAGGAGTTAAAAATGGATAAATATGATGTAATCGTCATTGGTGGCGGGCCAGCTGGATATACCGCGGCCATCAGGGCTGCTCAAATGGGTTTCAATACATTGTGTGTTGATAGATTCAAAGGCAAAGACGGCCAATCAGCTTTGGGCGGAACCTGCCTAAATGTAGGTTGTATTCCATCTAAAGCTTTGTTGGACTCATCCAAGCACTATGAACAAATGACTAAACACTATGATGTGCATGGGATTTCTTTTGACAATGCCGCTATAGATGTACCGACCATGATTGGTCGTAAAGACAAGATAGTTAAACAGTTAACTGGTGGAATTAAGCAATTATTTAAAGCCAACAAAGTGAACTCTATCAGTGGTAGTGGCAAGTTACTAACAGATCGACAGGTTGAAATAACCACTGATGAAGGCGTACAGACTGTTCAAGGTGAACACATCATTTTAGCC
>CALLLZ010000464.1 GCA_938008005.1 uncultured Marinicella sp.
TGGTGGTGTTGGTATTGTCGGACACATTAAGATATGTGATGGAGTTACTATTCAAGCAATGGCTTTGGTAACACATTCAATAAAAAAATCAGGTTCTTACAGTTCTGTTTCACCATTGCAACCGACTAAGCAATGGCAGAAAAATGCTGTTAGGACAAAGCAACTCGATAAAATGGCACGAAAAGTCAACCAATTGGAGAAAAAGATAAATGACTGATGAAGACAAAAGTGTAAATATAGAAAAAATAATGGAACTGATTCCACATCGCTACCCATTTTTATTGGTTGATCGAGTACAGGAATATCAAGCATCAGAATGGATAAAAGCGGTTAAAAATGTGACTTTCAATGAGCCTCAATTTCAAGGACATTTCCCCAATCATCCTGTCATGCCAGGAGTCATGTTGGTGGAAGGTATGGCTCAAGCAGCTGGTCTTTTGACCCAGTTATCTCGTGATGGACTAGCGAACGATGCATTGTTTTATTTGGTCAAAGTTGACAATGCTAAGTTTACGCAGATTGTTGTTCCAGGTGATCAACTTGAATATGAGTGTCACATCAAAAAAGTCATAAAAAACATGACTTTATATGCCTGTAAAGCATCAGTAGGAGGTAAGGTGGTTGCTAAAGCAGACTTACTATGTGCTGAGAAGGTTAAATGATTCACCCTACAGCCATCATTGATTCTTCGGCTCAAATTGGCCCCAATGTCAAAATTGGCCCTTATTGCATTATCGAAGCAGACACGGTCATAGGTGAAAATTGTGAGTTAAAATCACACGTAGTGGTGGGCAGGCATACCACCTTAGGAGCTGGTAATAAGTTGTTTCCTTTTGCGTCTGTTGGTGAAGACCCGCAAGATAAGAAGTATGCAGATGAACTGACAACTCTGGTTATTGGTGATAACAATACCATCAGAGAATATGTCACAATTAATCGAGGAACAATTGATGATCAAGGTATCACTCGAGTTGGTGATGAAAATTGGATCATGGCCTATGTTCACATTGCCCACGATTGTGTATTAGGAAATCACACTATTTTGGCGAACTGCACCTCATTGGCCGGGCATGTCGAAGTGGGTGATTACGCCATTTTGGGTGGGTTTACTAAGCTACATCAGTTTTGTCGCGTGGGTGCTCATGCTTTTTCAGCGATGGATTCTGGATATCAAAAGGATCTACCACCATTTGTGATGGCCCAAGGGAATCCAGCAAAACCCAGAGCAATTAATTTCGAAGGATTAAAGCGCCGCGAGTTCAGTAAAGAACGCATTGCTGCAATTAAAACTGCTTATCGTGTATTGTATAAATCTGATTTAAAATTGGACCAAGCAATTTTAGAATTGGAACAAATGGCTCAAAATTCAGCAGATGTTAAAATGATGGTAGAGTTTATTCAGCAGTCATCTCGCAGCATCATTCGTTGATGTCCCTAAAACCTTTCAAAATAGCTATGGTGGCAGGTGAAGCTTCCAGTGACATGTTAGGTGCGACATTAATTGAAGATTTATATGGTTTGAACTCGTCTTTAAAAATCATAGCAGTAGGTGGAAAAAAGATGTCCTTAACTGCGGCAGAAATGATTCAGGATAATGAAGTTTTTTCTGTGATGGGATTGACCGAAGTGCTGAAAGATTTGCCAAAATTATTGAAAATTAAAAAACAAATAGTTAAAAAAATAGTGGCGTTCAAACCCGATGTTTTTATTGGAGTTGACTCACCTGATTTAAATTTTTCTATAGCCAAAAGTTTGAAAAAGTATCATATTCCCGTGGTTCATTATGTCAGTCCTTCTGTTTGGGCTTGGCGACCTAAAAGGATATTCAAGATGCAAAAATTTATTGACTATTTATTGACGTTATTTCCTTTTGAAAACGATATTTATAAGCCAACCTCAATACAAGCTGAATTCGTTGGACACCCTTTGGCACAAAAAATTCCTGTAGAAATTAATAAAGGTGAATCAAAAAAACGACTTAATATCAATGATAAAAAAGTGTTGGCTTTGTTGCCGGGTAGTAGAAATCGCGAGATTAGAACCCTGATGCCAATCTTTGCAACTGCTTTAAAACAAATGAATTTAGATGATAATGAATGGCAAATTATCAGCAGCAATGTCAGCTCAGAAAAAATAAATCAAGTTAGTTCAATCGCAGCTGAAAACAAACTGAAAATTAAATGGGTGGATAATGCCACTGAATTATTGAAAGCTGCTGATTTTGCATTATTGGGGTCAGGTACTGTGGCTTTAGAAGCCATGCTATGCAAAACCCCAATGGTAGTGGCATATAAAATTTCTGCAATGACTTGGTGGACAGTGAACACTTTTAAGATGATGCAGCTGCCTTATTATTCTCTACCCAATGTTTTGTATGGTGATTTTTTGGTTCCAGAATTGATGCAAAATAATCTAACAGTCGAACGTTTAGTTGAAGTTTGCACAGATGTCATTAAGAACCCAGATCAAGCAAAGTTATTAAGTACATTTGAGCAAATTCATCAAACCTTGTTACCAAGCGAGCCTAACCAAGCTGCTCATAAGGTATTAGAATTTATTGATTCAAAATGTTGATTGCTGGTGTCGATGAAGCGGGTAGAGGACCATTGGCTGGACCAGTCACTGTGTCGGCCGTTATTCTTAGAAATCAAATTGCAGGGTTGGATGATTCTAAGAAATTGTCTGAGAAAAAAAGATTGGCATTGGTGAAAATTATTAAATCAGAGGCCTTGTCTTGGTCAGTGGTGCATGTGTCGGTGGAAGAAATTGATGAAATTAATATTCTTCAGGCCACCATGCTAGGTATGCAGCGAGCGATTCGTGCTTTAGATATTAAACCCAATAAAGTCCTGGTTGATGGTAACAGGGCACCCAACTTTGATATCAAAGCTCAAGCAATCATAGGTGGTGATGGTATTGAACCTGCTATCAGCGCCGCTTCTATTTTAGCCAAGAGTGCACGAGATCAACTAATGGTAGATATGGAAAGTGAGTTTCCTGGTTATGGTTTTGCTCAACATAAAGGTTATGGGACCAAACAACATGTTGTAGCCATTAAAGAGTTGGGCCCCTGTAGACACCATCGTAAGTCATTTGCGCCAGTGAAGCATATGTTGAAAAAGGAAATGTTGAAGTCATGAGCCATTCATTTGTTCATTTAAACTTACATACTGAGTTTGCGATTGTGGATTCAACCATTAGAATTCCTCAATTGATAGACAAGGTTAAAGCCTTGAATATGCCAGCTGTAGCGATCACAGATATGAATAATGTGTTTGCGACGATTAAATTTTTCAACACAGCCAAAAAAGCTGGTATCAAACCCATCATTGGTGCTGATGTATGGGTTTCGAACCCGGATGATCCAGATGAGGTGTTTGAAATCACTTTGTTGTGCCAAGACCGACAAGGTTATCTCAATCTCAGCCAAATTATTTCTCATGCTCAATACCACAGAAATAACAAACATCAGCCTTGTGTCAGTCAGGCGTATATTTTTGAGCGTCAAGCAGGTTTAATTGTTTTGGCCGATAGCTTATTCAGTGATGTTGGACAATATATTGCCAGCCAAAAGCTGGAGCTGGCGGTTGATGTCATGATGCAATGGAAAGAAGTTTTTGGTGATCGTTATTACATGGCAATTGCTGAAATTAAACGGAAGAATGAATCTGCAATTAATTCTGCAGCTATTTATATGGCGGCTCATCAAGATGTACCTATGGTGGCAACTGGTCGATGTCGTTTTTTGGAAGAGGATGATTACAATGCCCATGAAGCGAGGATTTGTATTAATCGTGGCAATGTGTTGGCTGATCCAAAGAGGTCAAAAGATTACACCAGTGAACAGTATGTAAAATCTACTGAAGAAATCTCTGAACTTTTTCAACAGTTTCCAGTATTGGTAGAGAATAGTTACGCCATAGCGCAACGTTGTAATTTAGATTTTAACTTTAAAGATTATTACTTGCCAGATTTTCCTATTCCAGAAGGTCTGACCATTGACAGTTACTTTGAACAATATTGTCGAGACAGTCTCAACCAATTTCTGAGTACCTTTGGACCTGATGAAGGTTATTCAGATAAAGATTACCATGATCGATTGGACCATGAGATTAAAGTGATTTTAGATATGGGTTTTCCTGGATACTTCTTAATCGTTTCAGACTTTATTCAGTGGTCAAAAGATAATTTAATACCAGTGGGACCGGGCAGGGGTTCTGGCGCAGGTTCATTGGTTGCTTTTGTTATGAAAATAACCAATTTAGACCCGTTGAAATATGAACTGCTTTTTGAGCGATTCTTAAACCCAGAAAGGGTGTCCATGCCGGATTTTGATGTGGATTTTTGTATGGATCGTCGTGACGAAGTGATTGCATATGTGTCTGATAAATATGGAAAAGAAAAAGTCAGCCAAATCATTACATACGGTTCCATGACTGCTAAGGCAGTGATTCGTGATGCAGGCAGGGTTTTGGGATATCCTTACCCGGTCGTTGATGGAATTGCTAAGTTGATTCCGAATGACTTGGGGATTACATTAACTGAGTCGCTGAAAAAAGCCCCTGAATTAAGCGCGTTGTATGACGAAGATGAAGAGGCACAAGATGTAATAGATCTGTCTTTGAAGTTAGAAGGGTTGAAAAGGAATGTAGGTAAGCATGCTGGAGGTGTTGTGATTGCACCCAGTGCGATCAGTGACTTTTGCCCGGTTTATGTGGAGGAAAGTTCACAGTCTGTGGTGTCTCAGTTTGACAAAGATGACGTCGAGTCTATAGGTCTAGTGAAATTTGATTTCTTGGGTTTAAGGACCTTGACCATTATAGACTGGACCATTCAATCAATTGAACAAGAGTCGGGAAAAAAACTAGATATTGATACCATCCCATTGGATGATAAGAAAGTATTTGCCTTGTTACGTTCAGCCAGAACCACATCAGTATTTCAACTTGAGTCATCAGGCATGCAAGGACTGATAGGGCGTTTAAGGCCAGATAGTTTTGAAGACATCATTGCACTGGTGGCTTTGTATCGGCCAGGCCCTTTGGATTCAGGCATGGTTGATACTTATGTTAAGTGTAAGCATGGCCTAGAAACACCTAACTATTTGCATGAGTCTTTAACAGAAATATTAAAGCCCACCTATGGGGTGATTTTGTATCAGGAACAGGTGATGCAAATAGCTCAGGTGTTATCAGGATATACTTTAGGTGGTGCTGACATTCTGCGTAAAGCCATGGGTAAAAAAATCCATGAAGTGATGGCTCAACAAAAACAAATTTTTATTGATGGTGCTGTTGAGCGTGATGTAGATGGAAAGTTAGCTGCAGATATTTTTTCTCAAATTGAGACTTTTGCTGGGTATGGTTTTAATAAATCACATTCAGCTGCTTATGCATTGGTTTCGTACCAAACTGCTTTTTTAAAAGCACATTATCCAGTTCATTTTATGGCAGCAGTTTTGTCAGCTGATATGGATAATACTGAAAAAGTGGTACATCAGTTATTTGATATCAGAAGTTTTAAAATTGATGTTAAAGCACCAGATGTAAATGAGTCAGTTTATAAGTTCAAGGCTAAGGATGGGGTTATTATTTATGGCATGGGTGCCATTAAAGGAGTCGGTGAAGGTGCCATTGATGAAATTGTCGAAGCACGTGAAAAAGCTGGGAAATTTGATTCTTTTCAGGATTTGTGTACCAGGGTTAATTTAAGGAAGGTCAATAAGCGCACACTTGAAGCCTTGATTCGGGCCGGGGCATTTGATCAATTACATGACAACCGACGACAACTTTTAGAAGGGATGCAAGGGGTGGTCAAAGCGGCCGATCAAATGAGTAAAGATCGTGATTCAGGGCAGTTTGATCTCTTTGGTAATGCGGCTGGAAATTCATCGTATCAGGCTGTTGAACTACCTGAGGTGAACGAAGATACAAGTTTAGAGCGTTTGTTGGCGGAGAAAACAGTCACTGGCACTTTTT
>CALLLZ010000465.1 GCA_938008005.1 uncultured Marinicella sp.
GCTTTAATTACACCAGAGTAAACCCTGAAAAAAGTCAGTGTTCCGACAAAAGGATCGGTGGCTATTTTAAACGCCAAAGCAGCAAATGGCTCATCATCATTGGCCGCTCTACTGATCTCTTTATCATCATCACCATCCTCCAAGCCAGTAATTGATGGCACTTCCGTTGGAGATGGCAACAACTCAACCACCATATCGAGCATTGCTTGCACACCTTTATTCTTAAAGGCAGAACCGCACAAACAACAGACGATTTCATTGTTAATAGTTCCATTTCTTAAACCAGCTATAATTTCCGCTCTTGACAACTCACCTGTCTCCAGATATTGGTCCATCAGCTCTTCACTGGTTTCAGCAGCTGATTCAATCATGAATTCCCTGGCTGCTTCACATTGCTCTTTAATCTCAGCTGGAATTTCTTCCAACTGATAAGTTGACCCCATGTCGCCTTCATTCCAATAAATGGCTTTCATGCGCAAAAGATCAACCACACCTTTGAACTCATCTTCAGCACCAATAGCCACTTGTACTGGCACAGGGCTGGCACCCAATCGAGACTTTAATTGCTCGACAACCCGCTCGAAGTCAGCACCTGCTCGATCCATTTTATTGACAAAAGCCAATCTTGGCACGTGGTATTTATCGGCTTGCCTCCAAACCGTTTCGGACTGAGGTTCAACACCCCCAACAGCACAAAACACTGCCACCGCCCCATCCAATACACGCAAAGAACGTTCAACTTCAATGGTGAAATCAACATGACCAGGCGTATCAATGATATTAATACGATGCTCATCAAACTGTCGATCCATACCCTGCCAAAAACAAGTTGTGGCAGCTGAAGTAATTGTAATACCCCTTTCTTGCTCTTGTTCCATCCAATCCATGGTGGCATTGCCATCATGAACTTCGCCTATTTTATGAGAGATTCCAGTATAAAACAGAACACGTTCTGTTGTGGTCGTCTTACCGGCATCGATGTGGGCCATGATGCCAATGTTGCGGTATCTCTCAATCGGTGTTTTCCGGCCCACTTCAATATCCTTTCCTTTAGCTGCAAATTACCAACGGTAATGAGCAAATGCTCTATTGGCTTCAGCCATTTTATGAACTTCCTCTCTGCGCTTCATGGCCGCACCACGATCATGCAAAGCGTCCAACATCTCACCAGCCAACTTACTTGGCATATCAGCTTCACCACGCTTACGAGCAGCATCAATCAACCATCGCATAGCCAAGGCCATTTGGCGTTGAGGACGAACCTCAACAGGCACTTGATAAGTGGCACCACCCACTCGACGAGACTTTACCTCTACCATTGGCTTAACTTTTTCTAAAGCCTGCTGAGTCAGCTCAACAGCTTCACCAGATTCTTTTTCAACCATCTTATCCATAGCACCGTATACAATTCTTTCAGCTACAGATTTTTTGCCACTTTTCATGACCATGTTGATGTATTTACTGATCAATACCGAACCAAATTTCGGATCAGGCAATACATCACGCTTAAAATTACTTTTCTTTCTAGACATCTCTAAAACCTATTCAATTATTATTTGGGTCGTTTAGTACCATATTTAGAACGACCTTGTTTACGATCATTCACGCCAGCAGTATCCAATGCACCACGAACAACGTGATAACGTACACCTGGCAAGTCTTTTACACGACCACCCCTAATCAATACGATAGAGTGTTCTTGCAAATTATGTCCTTCACCACCAATGTAACTGGTTACTTCATAGCCGTTAGTTAATCTGACACGAGCCACTTTACGCAAAGCCGAGTTAGGTTTTTTAGGTGTAGTCGTATAAACACGAGAACACACACCCCTACGCTGCGGACATGCTTCTAAAGCAGGCACATTTGTTTTATATACTTTGTCTTTTCTTGGTTTACGAACCAATTGATTTACTGTTGCCATATGCAAAATTTACCTTATAGAAAAAACCCCTAGAACATCTATAAAACCATAGCTTTAAATATCCAAGAAGTCTCTTAAAAAATAAACGACAGACCAGTCAATACCGGCCTGCCGAAAATAAGAACGGGGATTTTAGTTTTTTACCCCAAAATAGTCAAGTACAGATTCAGGTTTTTTAACAACTCAAATCATTGCACTTAAAAAGCCTTGAAGAACGTTTTAATTACTCATTTTCTTCGGCTTTTGAATCACCATCACCTAATTGACTTAGCTGATCCATAAGCTCTTGCTCTGAATCGACACCGCCACCACCATTGTCACTCACATCGTTGACCATGGCTTGTAATTCAGATTGTAACTCTGCTTCTTTAGATTGTTTTTGGTCCTGGTGGTAAGAAAGTCCAGTACCAGCCGGAATCAAGCGGCCAACAATCACATTTTCTTTCAAGCCTCGCAAGTAATCTTTGGTGCCTTTCACCGAAGCTTCGGTCAATACACGTGTGGTTTCTTGGAATGAAGCTGCTGATATGAATGAATCAGTTGCCAATGAAGCTTTGGTGATACCCAACAACAATATCTCAAAAGTAGCTGGCAAACCATCTTGTTTAATAATTTCACGATTGGTTTTCATCACTTCTTTGTATGTTAATTGTGTTGTTTTCAAATAATCTGAATCACCTGGCTCAACAATTTCAACCTTACGTAGCATTTGACGAATGATACACTCGATGTGTTTATCATTAATCTTAACACCCTGTAAACGGTATACATCTTGAATTTCATTCACTAAGTATGAAGCCAAAGCAATCACACCTTGTAAGCGCAAAATATCATGTGGATTAGGCTCACCTTCAACCACCACATCACCTTTCTCAACATGCTCACCTTCAAAAACAATGATTTGGCGCCATTTTGGAATTAAGGTTTCTAGTTTTTCACCGTTAGCCTGGGTGATAACCAAACGGTTTTTACCTTTGGTGTCTTTACCAAAACCAACAATACCCGATGTTTCAGCCTGAATAGCCGGATCTTTTGGCTTACGTGCTTCGAATAAATCTGCCACTCGTGGTAGACCACCCGTAATATCACGAGTTTTTGAAGATGCCTGTGGAATTCTCGCCAAGAAATCACCAACTGCAACATCCTCGCCATTTTGAATATTAATCACCGCTCCAGGTGGTAAGAAGTACTGTGCAGGCACTTCAGATCCAGGAATCATAATTGGATTGCCTTTCTTATCCTCCAAACGCACCATCGGCCGTAAGTCTTTACCAGCAGCACCACGTTGTTTAGGATCTGTGATGATAAAACTGGTTAAGCCAGTCAACTCATCTAATTTTTCTTCAACTGTTACACCGTCTTTGAAGTCACTCAACGCCACACGACCAGCCACTTCTGACACAATCGGGTGTGTGTGCGGATCCCAATTAACGATGACATCACC
>CALLLZ010000466.1 GCA_938008005.1 uncultured Marinicella sp.
TTCTAGAGCGCTGAATTTACAGCGCTTTTTTTTCAACAGTAATACCAAGGCTTTTGAAATTATCACCTGCTCTAACATTTTTCAAAAATGGCGTATTCAATATTTCTTCAGAAGGGTATTTTTTTTGTATGGCTATTTTTATATGTTTTAATGCACTTGGCAACATCATTAAATGATCATATGCTGTTGCTACAAAAAAATTATCATATCCATTATTAGACTCATCTATCTTTTGAGCATAAAAAAGAGCCCTTTCATTATCTCCCAAGTTTGCAAGGTAGTATGATATACCTGCTATAGCTGTGCTATCATTTGAATTAATTTCTAAACTGTTTTCTGCTTTTAGGACAGCTGTTTGATAAGATTCAATACTCAGTTTATTTCCCGTTAACTTATAAGCGTCTGCTAAATTACCCCAATTGATGTATGAATGTTGCTTTAATTCCACTGCTTTTTGGAATGGTGGTATAGACTCTTTATATTTACCCTGGGCAAAATACATTGTTCCCAAATTAGTATAGGCTTGATCACTGGGCTTAAGGGCTATGGCTTTTTCAGTGTATTTTATGGCATTATTTAAGTCACCTAATGCATAAAATGCTGCTGCCATATTTCTCACTCCTAAATCGTTATTAGGACTCATGATTGATAGTTTTTCGAATTGATTTTTAGCTTTAAAATAATCTCCAACTTGAAAATAGAAAATTCCCAAATCAGATATAACCCGCCAATTATTAGGAACTTGTTTATTGATATCCAAATGAATCTTTTCAGCTTCTTGGTTTTTACCAAGCTTTTTTAAAGCTTTTGCTAATCCAGTATGAAATTTAATTTGCGAAGCGTTTTTATCTATACTGGATTGATATAGCCCAGCCGCTTTTTGGTACTCACCTCTTTTCATTGCAACTTCAGCTGACAAATAATCTATTTGATTGTTTTGTGGGTTAACCACATTTAACTTGATAATTGTCTGAGTCACCTGATCTAACCAATCAACTTCATTAGTTCTGATAAACTTCCTCAACTGAGCTTCGGCCAAACCGACCAGAGCACTCTCATATTGGGGGTCTATTGCCAGGGCTGAATTAAATACCAAAAGGGCTTTATCTAAATTCCCACCTTGATCATACCGATATAAATACCCCCTACCTTGAACATATTCCCTATATGCTCCATCCAACTGAGGTCTTTCCCTCTCAAATTGACTGGCCAACTCATTAGGCACAGTCCATTCCAACAAGCTAAGCGCTTCTTGCCTGATACGATCATGTCCCTGAAATAATTGTGTGGCATCAATTTGAATCTCACTGGTTTTGACCTGTTGACCAGTTTGAGCATTAAGCAAGTTTAATACCATCAACCTTGTTGAACCCATGTGTTGTAGACTACCTGTTAAAATCAAATCCACACCATATTTATCAGCCACAGTTTTAGGTGTAACCTCTTTCATTCGGCTGATTTCAGTGGCAGGGACAATCCAAGTATTTCCCTGTTCTTGCGCAATTGCTGCCAAATCGGTACCTAGATTTACCGCCAAACCATCACCAAAAATTTGAATCAAAGGATCACCACTGATATTGTCAAAAGGTAATATAGCTATTTTATTGGCTTCAGCTAATTGTCTCTCAATCAATTGTTGTGTTGTCACTGGAAAAAGAATGTCCTTCACTGTCCAACCAAGACCCAATATGAAAGGTAATAACATGGCCAGCCTCATGGCCCAGTGTTGGCGTTGCCACCAATTCTTAGAGTGCGTCAATTCTTGATGCATGTCTTTTAGGGCAGTGGCCAACTCAGCAGAACTTTGCCAACGTTCATTTTTAGCTGTAGCGAGCATTTTATCAGCCAGCAATACCACGTTTTGCGGTATATCAGGTTTATGCTCTTGAAGTGGTATGTAATCACCTTGACAAATGGCTTGTTTGACAGTCATTGCGTTTTCACCAACGAAAGCCCGCTGTCCCGTAAGCATTTGATAAAAAACCAATCCGAAAGAAAAAATATCGCTTCGTTGATCTAAATTGAGGCCCTGTGCTTGTTCTGGTGACATGTAACTTGGTGTCCCTGCACTGGGTGTGGTTTGATTACTTTGCACCTCATCTGAACTTTTACTTTCGTCTGACTCTGACAAATGCTCAATTAAACCTGCAATACCAAAATCCAATATCTTCAACGTGCTTTGTTCACTAAGCATGATATTCTGTGGCTTGATATCACGATGAATGATGTATTTCTGATGAGCTGATGATAAACCTTCAGCAACCTGACAAGCATAAGACAAGGCAACTTCCAAAGGTAAACCATCATCAGGAATCAGCTCATCCAATGACTGTCCATCAACCCACTCCATCACAATATAATTACTGTTCTCAGAACGTGCCACATCATATATGGTCACAATATTTGGGTGATTCAATTTACTGGCAACACGGGCTTCATCCAGTAAAGCTTCAGTGTTAAAATTATTGCCTGCAATTGGCCGCAACATTTTCAACGCCACATCACGACCTAATGTCTTATCTTTGGCATGATAAACCATTCCCATACCACCTTGCCCCAACACTTTGATCACTTCAAACTGAGATAAGTCACCAGCCAATTTAAAGGTTTTCTGCTCTTTAACTTGGCTTTTTTCTGCACGCAGTACTGCTGGTGCTATGGTTAAATCTGGATCAACATTTTCATCAGAAATGGCATTGGGATCGATGGTTTGATCTAAGTCAAGTTTATGAGCATTTAATGCAGGAACTTGTGTCTCTTCTGAACCTAAGGTTATTGGCCAGTCACACAATTCGCAGACCGTGTCTTGTGCTTCGTTGTGATGATGACATTGAGGACAGATTTGGGAAACAGTTTGATCCATAGATGTATTCATCTTTCAGTTCATAGACAACCCTGATTATATGAACTCAATTGATGTTAAGTCAATCAATCTTCAAGCAAGTATTTGGATTATTCTACTGCGACTGTCCGGTTACGTCCCTGCTTTTTAGCCTCATACATGGCGCTGTCTGCATCATCTAACAACAACAATGCATTTTCGCCATGATGAGTTTGGTATGTAGCCACTCCTATACTGGTAGTCACTTGAACTGTGTAGTTATCCTTTACAATGGTTTCATCAGCCAATGCCATTCTGATTTTCTCTGCAGTTTCAAAAGCTTGCTCTGCATTAGAATCTGTCAAAATAACAATGAATTCTTCACCACCAAATCGACC
>CALLLZ010000467.1 GCA_938008005.1 uncultured Marinicella sp.
GTTTGCCAGTTAATAATTTATACATTAACAGCCCCAATACATAAATATCACAGGTAACTGTTATCAATGAGCCATTGATTTGCTCTGGAGATGAATATTGCGGGGTTAATGCAGTTGACCCGATGATTGTCTCATGCAAGTTTTCGGTTCCTGGTAACACTTTAAGTGCTTTAGCTATACCAAAATCCAATAATTTCACATGCCCTGATTCTGTCACCAAAATATTGCTGGGCTTTAAATCTCGGTGAACAATCAGATTACTGTGTGCATGACTCACGGCATCGCAAACGTCTAAGAACAACCCCAATCTATCAGTCATACCCAGTTGATGGCGTTGGCAATATTCATCAATCGGCAATCCTTCGATATACTCCATTACATAATAAGCACAATCATTTTTCGTGCCCGCATCAATCAAACGGGTGATATTGGGGTGCTCAAGACTCGCCAATATTCGCCTTTCCATGTCAAATCGGACCAATCCACTCTTGTCTAAAAACTGATGACTCAAAACTTTGATGGCCACCTATTGTGTCACCTCATCATTCCTCTGGGCCAGATAAACTTGTCCCATTCCTCCTGAACCTATTTTTCCTGTAATCTGGTATTTGCCAAATAAATCACCACTATCAAATTGCATCTGCGAAACCAGCGTTCCTGCTGCACTTACTTTTGGGGTTATGGTTCTGCCCGTTGAAACAAAATGAACTTCAACCATGTCTTCGACCATTGATTTCAGATGAACTTTTTCTTCACACAATTCTTCCATACGTGATTCAATCTGATCATCAGGCAGTTCAATCAGCTCAGAAAAAATCAATTTAATGTCTTGCCAATCTTTAGAGTTGAATTTTTTTGTATTTGTCATTTTCTGAAAGTTAATCCAATACTTATTACTGCCTTAGTCCAATCAAGGTAAAAAAACACCTGGCAGCCTTGTTTCCTTATCTTTATTTCAATTTAAAATTATTTTCAAAGATATACAATTTAGATTGCTTATAAACCCCAATACTGCCAAGCTGTTCAAATAAATGAACCTATTTTCAGCATAAAATTAACACATTTATCAATGTTTGTGAATCTTAAAAGCTTTGGAGAACTGGCCCGATACCACGTATTTTAAGCACTTTCAAACTGGAGTTACCTGTGATTTTATTTTCTTCCATACTACCCTATTTCACCGATCCTTTGATTTGGATTGGACTCATTTTGCTACTGGTATTTTTACTGATTAGATATGCATTAAACAATAAAATTATCACACAGTTGCCAGGCAGATTAGAAGCTGAACTGCCAAGAAAGGTTTTAAAAAATGGCTTTTTGTTAGGTCTTCTGGTCACTGTCTTGGGCATCACTTTGAAATACCATCAACTCAATAAAGCCGAACAAAGCCATGCCTTGAATTTAATTCAAACCGAAATCAATAACAACTTAACGACCATTCAACAATTATCACAAAACACCCAAACCTTGTTAGATTCACACCAAACCATATCCAATGCCTTGCGTTCAGGTGATTCTCGGATCATGAAACTCTTATTCCCAACCACTGAGCAAACAGCTGATAAAGCCACTCAGTTAAGTCAAAAAGTAGAAAAATCATTTGCTGTACTTAAAGAATCGAATCTATTAAAAAATAAAACAGCAATGAATGTATTCAATTCCAATAAGAACCAGATTAATACGGCTCTTAATCTGATTAATCAAACTTTGGCCTCAATGCAAGATCCAGCAGGTGAAAAATACGCCATAAAAACACAAATTTGGCAGAACCACAAAGAAGTCATTGCTCAATTAGATGACTTTGATATGAATGCATTTGAAAACAGCCTTAACAGTATGCATGCCCTTAAATCCCAATACAACCAAGCTTTAAAGGATAACAGCGACTACTTCTTTGAAGTTTCAAACTTCGCCGAACACAATACCTTTGTTGGAAATGGTATTATTTTTAAAATAATGAGCAAAGAAAAACAATCATTAATTTCACTCTCAAAATTGAATGCAGACATCAAAACACTGCTGCCACAATTAAAAAGACAACAACAATTATAAATAACACATTTAAGCAGCGCTGGAAAACTTCAGAGAGCCTCCGGCATTATTAAAACTTCTTCTGCTATTGTATCAAATACACCACATTTGCCTTAATTTCACCTATGAACTATGAAGACTTGCGTTGATGTGAGGACAAAGATTCGAACAACTCAGTTTCATTGCTCTCCAAACTTGAAACTTTGATCAATGATCACTCATAACTTATGGTTAGGACTGTGTTGTCAGAAAATCACAACATTTTGTCGTGATCACATTGGTTTTGGTCGTCATTACAACTAACAGTTTTTTTTGTATAAATTTAAACTAAGCTCATGCCATTTGTTAGATATATTTCACTTGGCATGAGACTTATGACTACAAGTCATAATTATGTATATAAGTTTCTTAATCATTTTTATGAGAACAATGCCAAACTTAAAAAGAGGCGATATTAAAAATTGGTTACAGAATATAATTTTTTTAATCGAGGAAAAACAATGAAAAATACATTAACAGCTCTTTTATTAGTTCTAATTTGTGGTGTGGTTACTGCTCAAACTCAAACCCATAAGCAAGAACAAACCAATGATGCTTTTGCTACATTCATGAGTAAAAAGCCACAGGTATCATTTCTTCAACAAAAAAATGTGATCAACTGTGAAACCAGTTGTTTCGCATCATTCAGAATTTGTACCACTTATAGACCATTATCTGTTTGTATTAGAGAAATTAATCAGTGCTTAGCCCCCTGTCCTTAAGTTTTTGTAACGCGGATATAACCAAGTTACCCTATAGGCCATCAGAGCAACTCAGGCTGATGGTCTATAATTTGTATTTAAATCAATTAAAAAACTTAAATGCCACGCCAACTTTCTTAATTTATACGACAAGCTGTTTCATTCCTGTCAACCTGGTTATAAACTTTAATGAACTTTAAACTGTGGAAAATCCGATGAAAACCAAGTTGTTCATATTTTTTTCAATAACAATCACTATGGCATTATTGTTGATTTCAAACAATTCAAAGTCTAGTTCTCAATATAAAGCCTGTAAACACAATGGTGTAACTTATAGCATAATACCAATCAATCAAAGATGCGTTCATGCTCACTCATCCACACATACGTCCTCTAACCTATCTCTCTTCAACTCATTTGATACACCATTTAAATTTGATACTCTATTTAACAGCTATAGCACAAATAGAGAAAGTCATATATGTGTTTTAACTGAGGTACCGCTCAGTACTTTGTAAATTAACTATATTGTTGATGGATTAATAGGATTGAAAGGTTCATTTAATTGCTGAGCATTTTTAATATGATGACACAATACTGAAGTTCGATATTTAACTAAAGCTTAAATTCCACGCCAACTTTCTTAATTAATACGACAAATTATTCAATTCAAAGCAAGTAAACTATAAACTATGCCGAATTACATAAATTAGTGGAAACCTCAATGAAAATTAAACTGATAGCACTTTTTTCAGTAGCAGCCACCATAACATTGCTGGTGGTTTCAAATAACTCTCAATCATACCCGTCGAATCACCCTGTCGCCAAACTGTGTAAACACAATGATGTCCCTTACGCCATGCTACCCATTAATCAAATGTGTGTGTATGACCATGCTCGCATCAACCCTAATCCTACTTTTCATAGAGCCAAAGAAAGCCACCTATGTGTTTTGACTGAACAATTGGTCAGTGGCTTATAAGGTAATTAAATTCACAATGGCATAGTACTGTTGGGTAGTTAACTATTTATTTTTAATCATAAGATGCTATGATTGGATTAATTTCTGATTTTATCATTTCATTTTTCAAATATTTAAAAAAATAGCCATTCAACCAACATGCCATTGTTAATCTACCCAACACTGGGCTTGTTACTTTTTGTTTACTCCACAGTTTCAGCCTTAACATTCGAACAACCTGATATCAATGATGGTTTTGCCAACAGAACCTTTTGGTCAATTACACAAGACCAAAACAAGTTTATATGGCTTGCAACCACTCACAATGTACTCAAATACGATGGTTATGAATTTGAAGCTTTGGACATTCCCGAAAAAAACCATTATAAGAAAAGAACGTTACATGTGGATTCAACTGGGAAGTTATGGATTGGCACCGAGTATGGAGAAGTTTTCACCTACCAAGATGGCGATATAGAAACATTGGGTTTGATCAATGGCTTGGCTGCGACTGAAAAAAATAACAACCAACTACAAATCAACCAAATCACATCTGATAAAAAAAACAATATATATTTTGCCAGCAACAATGGCTTATACATCAAACCTATCAACCAACAAAGTATCAAACTTTTGGCTTGGAAAACTCAGGTTGTTAAGAATATATTATTCTCTGACAATGGGATTTATGCAGCGGTATCAAACAAACTGTATCAAGTCGAAATTGAAGCTTTAAAACCATCCTTTAAAAAACTCATAGAATTTTCAGAGAATGAAATACCCCGAATATTGCATGAAACCATTAACCATGGTATTTTTGTCGGCACAACTCAATTCTTATATCGACTCAATCTACAAAAGAATGCCATTGAAAAAATAAGCTCATTACCAACAAATACAATTGTTAGTATGGCTTCTGATGAGCGAAGGCTTTGGGTAGGGTCATTAATAAATGGACTTTATGCCATCGACTGGCAAAACAACACCACATTGAACTACCAACATACCCCAGATAAGATTGGTAGTATTTCTGACAATGTGATCATATCTTTATTGCTAGATCAGTCTGGTGTTTTATTCATCGCCACTTTCGATGGCAACGTCAGTATAACTAACACCAACAGCATCTCTTTTGGTGCTTACATCGAACCTCAGAACCAGCTCAGTTGTTTGAAATCCAAAGTCATTTACCATATTTACGAAAACAGTCAAAAGCAATTGTGGCTAAGCACAGCGAAAGGCGTTGTTCGGTATTCTCATGCCGATCAATCCTGCATACATTACGGTTCAACTGCTGAAGATGTTAACAGCTTGTCCTACCCCGAAATCAGGTCAGTTAATCAAGGTCAGGGGCAGCAGTATTGGATAGCCACTAACAATGGGCTCAATTTACTTGATGCCAAAACCAGCCGAGTAGATAGGTTAACTGGTCAAGTACCTGCTTTACCAACACTCTTCTCTTTTGAAAAAGAACCAGGCATCCGACTGATTGGCACAGAATCTGGCTTGTATCAATACCATATTGATAATAAGCGTTCAATAAAGGTGCCAAGTAATCTGGCCGAATTAACTGATGCAGAATACTTTACTTACGACCACGATGATACAAAAAAAGTATATTTGGCCACTTCTTCTGGAATAGCTTACATCCAAGACAATCAAACCTACCCTATCACAGCATTAAACCACGTACTTGGATTGACTGAAATTAAAGACATACATATTCAAGATAAGGACATCTGGATCTCAACCCTCGAACAAGGTTTGTATCACTTTGACCATACATTTGAATTGATCAAACATTACCAAATCGGAAACCACTTACCTACCAATACCCAGTTGATGGATATTTTACAAAGTGATTCCGGAGAGTTATGGGTCAGTAGTTTAAATGGCTTATACAGAATCAACCCATTAGAAAATCGCATTGATAAATTCTATACCAGTGATGGGTTACAGGGAAACACGTTTAAAAGAGGCGCTTCCTACAAAAATAGAGACAACAAACTTTATTTCGGAGGATTGAATGGCGTGAATGGATTTTACCCGAGTGAAATCACTCCCAACAATACGCCCCCTGCTGTTGTTATCACACAATTAAACAGATTCAACAAAGAAATTATTCCCAAAGTGAGTGACAATGGGTTCTTAATTAATCATCCTATAAACACGCTGAAAGAACTGACATTTAGTCACAAAGACTACATTTTTGGCTTTGAATTTGCTGCCTTGAGTTACGCCGATCCTATGCGCAATCACTACGCCTATATGCTTGAAGGGCTTGATCCGGATTGGAACCATACGACAGCACAAAATCGCAGGGTTACTTATACCAACCTTAAACCAGGCTCATATACATTTAAAGTAAAAGCGGCCAATAAAGATGGTATTTGGAACGAAACCCCTAAAACCATTGCTATTCGGGTAAAACCTGCCCCATGGTATTCATGGTGGGCCTATTCACTCTATATAATTCTCATAATTTTGATGGTATATGGTTTTATCAACAGAAGAATTCGTACAGAGAGAATCATTTCAACGCGTCTTGAAGAACAAGTAAACTCGCAAACTCAAAAAATCAATCAACAGAATGAGACTTTAAAAACTTTAATGCAAAGAAAAGATGCCTTATTTGCCAATGTTTCGCATGAGTTTCGAACCCCTTTAACTCTTATTCTGGGCCCTGTTGATACCTTGATTAAAGAAGCCAAAATGTCAGAGAACCAAGGGAATCTATCTATCATTAAACGCAATGCAGAGAAATTATTAAACTTGGTTGATCAGTTATTGCTATTGGCAAAATTTTCTGAAAAAACTGAAATTAAACAACAACCACAAAACATCTTAACAACTGTTCAAGTCTTACTGGCTTCTTTTGAACATGCCATAGCTGATAAAGACCTTCAAGTTGAGACCCGTGAGCTACAAAACATAGATGTCAAGGCCACCACCAACGCCCTGCAGATTATCATTGGCAACCTGCTGTCTAATGCCATTAAATATACACCAACTGGTGGTTACATAAAAATTGGAACACTCGTTGAAAGTAATAAGGCGACTGTTTATATCAAAGACAGTGGTGCGGGGATAACAGAGGATGCATGTTCAACTATTTTTGAACGTTTCACCCGCTTATCACAAAATCAAACCATAGAAGGGGTAGGGCTGGGTTTAGCACTGAGCCAAGAAGTGGCCAAAGCCAATAACAGTGTGATAGAAGTAAAAAGCAAGCCAGGTCATGGCTCAACATTTAGTGTGACATTCAAACTGACATCTCAATCTGCCAAAACACCTTATTTCAGCGAAGAAAATTTATTAAAAGCACAGCAGTCCAAAACAAGCTTTTCACCAATAACCGAAAATTATAAAGACAGCAAATACACTATTTTAATTATAGAAGATAACATAGATATGCGCCACCACCTCAATCATGTATTGTCTCCACAGTTCAATACATTGATGGCGGAAAACGGAAAAACAGGACTGGCGATGGCTCTCGAAACTATTCCTGACATCATATTATGTGATGTGATGATGCCACAAATGGACGGTTTCGAAGTCAGCCGAATAATCAGGTCAGATTCGCTGACTTCACACATCCCTTTGGTTTTATTAACCGCCTTAGATGAAAGCACAAGCCGCATTAAAGGCTGGAGGGAAAACATTGATATGTATTTGACGAAACCTTTTGATGCCAAAGAGCTTAATTTACAACTTAAAAACATTTTAAATATCAGAAAGATTATCAACCAAAAGGTCAAGAATTCTGTCATCAACAATGATAACTATTCAGATCTATGTGAGGTTGACCAAGATTTCATCACAAAACTAAAAGCCATCATTGAAGATAACTACCAACAACCTTTATTTGGTTTAACTGAAATGGCTGGCCTCATGTTTAAAAGTGAAAGGCATTTACAACGCAAAAGCAAAGCTTTGATTGGCGTATCACCCACCGACTTATTACGTGAATACAGGCTCAATCAAGGCGCAAAAAAATTACTCAATGGTCATTCTGTCAGTAGCACTTCAGATCAATGTGGTTTCAATTCTGTTACTTACTTTTCAAGTAGTTTCAAGAAAAAATATGGTCATTCACCAAAACAATACCAAAGTCTTCAAAGAACGAATAGATAAACCTTACCAAAAAAAGCTATTACCTATGAACTCTCAGATAACAACTTTATATAATAAGACAATGACGGATGGAGAACTGACAAAAAAGGAAGTCCAAGCAATTTTAGACAAGTCAAAAAAATCTAAGTAAACTTGATAGCAATCAAATTCGAACATAAATGAAGTCGTTAAATTCAATTATTGATACAAACATCCTTGTTTTTGAATTTAATACAACAGACCCATAAAAATATTTACATCAGTTTTTCACTCATCATCAGACAATTCCAATAAGTCTGCATTACCACCCACTGCTGAAATATTATTGGTGATGGTTTTTTCGGTCAGGAATTGTCTTAAATAATTGGGCCCACCAGCTTTGGGGCCAGTGCCAGATAAACCCATTCCGCCGAAAGGTTGAACACCCACTACGGCGCCTGTCATGTTGCGGTTGATGTAGCAGTTGCCAGCTTGGATTTTCGATATCACATATTCAATGGTGTCATCAATTCTTGAGTGTATGCCAGTGGTTAGGCCATAACCCGTACCATTGATGGCATCAATGACTTGATCTAATTCATTGGACTTATATCTAATGACATGTAAAAACGGACCGAATATTTCTTGCTCCAAAACGTCTATGCCGCTGATTTCAACTGCTTGCGGCGCAAAATAATGTCCTTTAATTTCTGGCTCAGGTAAAGACTTAATCGGCTTTGCAGTTTGTTGCATGCGGCTTTTGTGGTTTTGCAGAATACCCAGGGCTTTCTCATCAATCACAGGCCCCAAGTCGGTCGAAAATAATTGAGGGTTTCCAGTCGATAATTCATCCATAGCGCCTTTGAGCATATGAATGACTTTATCTGCCACATCATCTTGAATGTAAAGTACTCTTAAGGCTGAACAACGTTGTCCAGCACTAAAAAAAGCTGAATTGATCACATCCTTAACCAATTGCTCAGGCAAACAAGATGAATCAGCAATCATGCAGTTTTGACCACCAGTTTCAGCGATTAATGTTGCAATCGAGGCATCCTTACGGTTCGCTAAATTTAAATTAATGATTTGAGCCGTTTGCGTTGAACCGGTGAACACCACACCAGCAATGCCATTGCTTTGGCAAAGTTGATTGCCAATCTGGCTGCCTGAACCCAGCACCAATTGAAACACGTCTTTAGGAATCCCAGCTTCATGAATTAATTGAGCTGTGAAATGGCCGATTAAACTGGTTTGTTCGGCTGGCTTAGCAATCACACAATTGCCTGTAACCAATGCAGCAACTATCTGTCCAGCATAAATGGCCAAAGGAAAGTTCCACGGGCTGATACAAACAAATACACCTTTACCTTGGTGGAATAAGTAATTACTTTCTCCAGTAGGGCCGGGCATTTTTTCACCGCTTGCGCACAACTCGGTGGCTTGGTTGGCATAATATCGACAAAAATCCACCGCTTCACGCACTTCAGCTATGCAGTCGCCTAAGGTTTTACCCGCCTCATTTTGAAGCAGATATATTAAGGCCTGACTGTGCTGCTCCATTAAGTCACCTAATTTCAACAGGCAATCTGCTTTGAAAGCGACCCCTTCATCACGCCAGGCAGGAAACGCTTGCTGGGCATTATCCATGGCTTGTTTAACTGTGGCTTTATCTGCTCGTGCATAAGTACCTACTAACAACTCCAGATTGGCTGGTGAATATACACTTATTAATTCACTGTCATTGACTGCGGATGAATGAGGTACCAAAGAACTTGCTTGAATTACTGTCGTTGATTTTTCGGCCACCTGATCCAGCAATTGATCTACAGTTTGCATGTCCCCCAAGTTATAACCTTCAGAGTTCACACGTTGTTGCCCGTAAATTTCACTGGGCAGAGGCAATTTAGGGTGTTTGTGAGTTCGGTGTTTTCTCACTTTTTCAATTGGGTCTTGGGTGATGTCTTCAATATTTAAAGTGAGGTCAGTCAATCGATTAACGAAAGAAGTATTGGCGCCATTTTCAAGTAAGCGGCGAACCAAATACGGCAATAAATCTTCGTGTGAACCTACCGGCGCATAAATGCGACAAGGTCTGTTTAAGCCATCTTTGCTGATGGTTTGTGAGTGCAGCGCTTGGCCCATACCATGTAAGCGTTGAAACTCATAACCACCTGTTTCTCCACCAAGGACTTTGATTGCTGCCACTGTATTGGCATTATGAGTAGCAAATTGAGGATAAAAGCGTTTGCGATTGGTTAACAAAAACTGTGCACAAGCCAAATATGACACATCAGTATTCACTTTACGAGTGAATACCGGGTAATGACTTAAACCTTGTTCTTGAGCACGTTTAACTTCAGTGTCCCAATAAGCGCCTTTAACCAAACGCAATGGAATCAACCGATGATGTTGATCATACAGGTCGGCCAACCATTCTAAAACTTTCAAAGCCCGTTTTTGATAGGCCTGTACCACCAGCCCGAAACCATGGTATTCTTCAAGTTGGGCATAAACCCTTTCAAATATTTTTAAAGATATTTCTAGCCGATCTGCTTCTTCTGCATCAACAGTGACTGCAACATTAAGTTTTTTTGCGTGATTGGCAATTTCTAAAACTCTGGGAGATAACTCATCTACCACACGTTCAACATTGGCCACTTCATAACGTGGGTGTAAAGCAGAAAGTTTAATTGAAATACTGGAAGCATCATTGATGTTGCGCTTGGTGTTGGCATCAGCAATGCTCGCAATTGATGACATATAGGCATCGAAATACCGATCGGCATCTTCTTGAGTCAGCGCCGCTTCTCCCAACATATCATAGGAATAGCGATAATCTTTAAATCCTTTTTTGCCTGAACGTTTGATTGCCTCTTTGATATTACGTCCCATCACAAATTGTTTACCCATCATTTGCATGGCACGGTGTATGCCTTTACGAATAACCGGTTCACCAGTTTTATTGATGAATTTATCTAAGGCTCGTTTCATGCCACTTTTACTTTCATCGATATCTATGATTTTACCAGTGAGCATCAAACCCCAAGTGGACGCATTAACAAATAATGACTCACTCTTACCTAAATGTGATTTCCAGTCGGCTTCAGTAATTTTATCTTTAATTAACTTATCAGCAGTGTCTTTATCAGGGATTCGCAATAAAGCCTCTGCCAGGCACATCAACAAAATACCTTCTTTAGAAGACAAATCATATTCTTTCATGAATGCATCTACACCATCCATATCTTCTATTTTATCTCGCACATTTTCGACTAAATGAGTAGCTAGTTGTTTGATTTGTTGACGTTTTTTCGCACCAGGATTGGCATGATCTAACAGTTGATTAACCCAAATTTCTTCATCAATTAAATAGTGTGCAGAAAATGGCAAAGGGTTTTGTTTCATGGCAAATTCCAAAGAAATGTTGATAAACAGGGTGAATTATAATGAATGTGTCATTAATAATCCAAATTAAATGTTAACAACAAAGTTAGCAGCAATCCTTTATTAATTAACAAAAAAATAATATTGTTTGCGGATATTTTGTTTGGACAGTGGTAGAATTGCGCCCGTTGGCCTGTGCGGCAATTGGTCGCATTGATTGTAACTTATTAGGTACAGTTAAAACTTGGGTTTATGATTGAGTAAGTCATTAAAAATGACAAAACATTGTTTGCTGATATGCGTGTGGCATAAAGCAAATATATAATCATTCCCACACGTTCAAAGGTTTTGATTTTCAAAAATTCGTTAAGGTATTAATTTTATGAAAAAAGCACAAATGAAATTCATGATGCTGATTACTGGTTTGTTGACTTCGTCTATGGCAGCAGCAGAATATGGATTGAATTTAAGAAAAGGCGTCACTGAATTCAGTGAAACGGCTTATGGGCTACATACATTCACATTGTGGATTTGTATTGTAATTGGGATTTTGGTGTTTGGTGCGATGATTGTTTCAATCTTTGCTCACCGCAAGTCGAAAGGGTACAAACCAGAACAATTCAGCCACAGTACAGTTGCTGAAGTGATCTGGACCGTCATCCCAATATTGATATTGGTGATGATTGCAATTCCTGCTACCAAAGCACTGATAACCATGGAAAATCCAACTGACGAAAGCGGTAAACGCATGAAGATGGATATGACCATAAAAGTTACTGGCTACCAATGGAAGTGGAAATATGACTATATGGAAGATGGTATCAGCTTTTTAAGTACCTTAGCTCAAGATCACAACATCGCGCGCCAAAAGGGTTCTGGAATAGACGTAAACACCATAGAAAACTACTTATTAGAAGTGGATAAACCATTGGTTATTCCCGTTGACACCAATATCAGGTTCTTATTAACCGCCGATGATGTCATACATGCTTGGTGGGTTCCAGATTTTGGTTGGAAACGTGATGCCATACCAGGTTATATCAATGAAGCTTGGACCAATGTAAAAACACCAGGAACATACCGCGGTCAATGTGCAGAACTTTGTGGTAAAGATCACGGGTTTATGCCGATTGTGGTTGAGGCCGTAAGTAAAGCTGAGTATGCCCAGTGGGTTGCTGATCAGAAAGGTGAACAAGCAGTTGAAGCAGAAATGGTTCAAACAGAATGGTCCAAAGAGCAATTAATGACCAAAGGCGAAGAAGTTTACAACACGCAGTGTGCCACTTGTCATCAAGTCACAGGAAGCGGCATGCCACCAGCATTCCCTGCTCTTGCGGGTAGCGAGTTCGTTAACGGCCCAGCGACCGATCAAATCGATCTAGTCCTCAATGGCAAAGCAGGAACTGCGATGCAAGCCTTCGGTAACATCTTGTCTGACGTTGACATTGCTGCTGCCATTACCTACACCAGAAATTCTTTTGATAACACAGCAGGCGATGTCGTACAACCAGCTGCTGTCAAAAGCATGAAACAATAAGTTAGAGGATTTATTATGAGTCAAGATATCACACCCAATGAAATCGGTCATGGCGATGTAGGCCATGATCATCATGATCATGACCACAAACCTAAAGGTTTTGTAAAAAGATGGTTGATGACTACCAATCACAAAGACATTGGAACACTGTATCTAATATTCGCATTCGCTATGTTTATCATTGGTGGTGCGATGGCGATGATCATTCGTTTAGAGTTGTTTCAACCGGG
>CALLLZ010000468.1 GCA_938008005.1 uncultured Marinicella sp.
CTTAACTTCCAGCCCTTGTGCTGAATCAGCATTAGATAATGCCTCTTCAAGAGTTATGATACCTTCTTTATACATATCATAGAGGGCTTGGTCGAAAGTTTGCATGCCATCTTCAAGTGAGTTATCCATAGCCATTTTCAATTCGTTGATTTTACCTTGGCGAATCATTTCTCTGATTTGTGGTGTATTCATCAAAACTTCACAAGCAGGCCTTCGCTTACCGTTTACGTCAATAACTAGACGCTGTGAGATTACCGCCTTTAAATTCAATGCCAAATTCATCAGCACGTTATTGTGCATATCACTGGGAAAGAAGTTCAACACACGCTCCATAGCTTGGTCAGAATTGTTAGCGTGCAATGTTGCCATACACAAATGGCCTGTTTCAGCAAACGAAACGGCAGCTTCCATTGTTTCTGCATCATTCACCTCTCCAATCAAAATCAAATCTGGAGCTTCACGCAGTGCATTTTTTAATGCAGGCGCATAGCCCATAGTATCAATCCCAATCTCCCGTTGATTCACCACTGACTTTTTATGCTTATGCACATATTCAATCGGGTCTTCAACCGTTAAAATATGTCCAGTACTGGTTGAGTTTCGAAAATCAATCATTGAAGCCATGGTTGTTGACTTACCTGAACCAGTGGCTCCAACCACCAAAATCAAACCACGTTTTTCCATGATTAAATCATATAAATGCGGCGGCATATGCAATTCATCAAGTTTAGGTATGGTGCTTTTAATTGTTCTGATTACCATGGCCACTTCTCCACGTTGCCTGAAGACATTAACTCGATAACGCCCCACACCTTTGATAGAGACTGCAAGATTACATTCCATGGTATTTTCAAACTCAGCTATCTGTCGTTCATCCATCAATGAATATGCTATTTTTTCTACGATTCCAGGTGGCAAACCTGTACTGCTCATAGACTGCAACACACCTTCTGCTTTCATATTAATTGGGGCACCTGTAGTTAGGTACATATCGGAGCCGTTGCTCTCACGCATGGTTTTTAAAAAATGAGTTAAATCCATAACATCCTCTATTTGATTGTTTTAGTTGATTGAATCGCTTTGGCTTCAGCAGTTTGACAAATCTCTTCCAGTTGCACTTTTTTCAAGCCCAACAAACCTCCTGCTTTATAAAACAAATTATGTTCCAGTAAATGTACTTCATTGTCAGCAACTGCAAGTGCCCATAAATGTCGCATCAAGTCGACTTTTTGAATATGGCCTAAGTAATTATTGATGACATTGGTTTGGGATTCAAGTGAAATTGAAAACTCAGCACGTATTTCTGCAGCCTCTATGTATTGCTTCACATCCTGCTCGGAAAAACCCAGCTTTAATGAAAGATACTCTGTCAAAGCTGTTTTTTCTGCATAAAGTTCAACAAAATCTGCCCGCACCATTTCCATCATTAATTCAACAATGGCATGATTTAACTCGCTCTGTTCTTCATCACTTAACTGCCTATCTGATGGGTTTAATTTCAACAAAGATTTAATTGAACTAAATAAATTCATGCCTGAAGGGTTGATGATGTGGCTAAAATACTGATAATACACAATACTCTTGGCTGCTGCAATTACCTTTATGCGATTAATTTCAATCTTTTTCTCCCTCATTCTCTTCTCTGCTTGCCAACACAAAGCTGTCAAACCTGAACTCATTGAGGAACCACAACCTCTTGCAACTGATGTATTACTGTCAGGCATTAAACAATGTAAAAAAAACCCCTCTTGTTTAGAGCAGCTTAACCAATATTTTAATGACTTGGCGCACCAAGCAAAAATTGAAACCGAGTTGGCCGAAGATATACCTCCAGAAGCACAAGAAACACAAAACCCTGCAACCTCTGATGGAGACATTAAAACTACACAGCCTCCATTAACAACCACACCACCTGCTATTGACATGAATGAACCATTGCTTAGCAACATCCGAGTTCAAGCAGCCATGAATGAATGGCTGACTTGGAAGCGTCCTAAGTTAATTGAAGCATGGCAAAACTATCAGTACCTAAGAAATAAAATTTGGGCACCGTTTCAACACAAGAACATCCCCGAATCTTTTTTGTTGGCTATCATCACTCAAGAAAGTGGAGGTCGCGTGCACTCAATGTCCTCAGCGGGTGCCAGCGGTTTATTTCAATTCATGCCTGCCACAGCAAAACGTTTTGGTGTGCTTGGCACCATTGGTGATTACGATGCAAGATATCATCCAGAAACCGCTGCCAAAGGCGCAGCTAAATATATCGAAGAACAACGTGGGTTTTATGGCAATGATTATGCCAAAATCTTGGCTGCTTATAACGCCGGCGAAAATCGCTTTAAACGCCTGAACAAAAAACATGGCAACAAGTCAATTTGGGACAGTCAGTTTTTCTACGACTTGCCCGGAGAAACCCAAGACTATATCTCAATAGTCTTGTCAGCAATGCTAATTTTTGAAAACCCTGAAGCCTATAATGTAACGCTCGACACTTACGATGGCACCACTACATTAATTCGTGCCAAGACGGCTACATCATTGAGTGAACTGGCTGTTTGTTTTGGTCAGCACAACAATAAATTAGGTTGGTATAGAATTTTAAGGAATTTGAATTCTACTATTAAAGCCAAGCGTGTTATTCAGCAAAATGCAGTGGTAGTGATTCCTAACGAGCTAAAATCAATCTATACTAATAACTGCAACGACAGTGACTTAATGATTCTGGCCAAGACCATACACGATGCCGATTTTCCTGAGCAACCTAAATTCACTTGGTATAAGATCAAGCAAGGCGATTCATTGAGCACCATAAGCCATAAGTTCAAATGTAGCAGTAGAAAAGAAATTGCAAGATTAAATGCCATCAAAGGTCCTAGGTACTTAATCAACGCTGGTAAAAAACTCAAAATCCCTCAATGCTGAGACAACTGACGACCAAAACTTTTTTTTTATCGGCTTATATACTGGCCTGTTCAGTACAGCTTTACGCAGCTTTTAATCATCAGTTATTTGGCGATGAAGCCTTCTATTGGCTTGAAGGTCAGTGGCCAGACTGGTCATACAGTGAAGTTCCTGGTTGGACGCCTTGGACTCACACACTGATGGATTGGTTGTTTCCACAACACCATTTTTTCATTCGCATTCCAAATCTAATTGCTGCATTCAGCATTCCATGGATAGGAGTATTTATCTCACGCACATTAGCTGGTAAGCAATCTAATAATTGGATAGCAGGTCTTCTTTTGTTAGCGCTTCCTATTCTTGGGGTTGCAGGAACTTTAGCAGTCCCAGATATCTGGATTGTGTTTTTTACACTCTTAGCTATCTGGACATTAATTTTAGCGATTAAGACCAAAAGAAACCATTTTTTTATTGCTCTTGGCCTGATTCTGGCATTGGGCATCAATGTACACCTGAGATTCTGGTTGGTGATATTGGCAACTTGTACCATAGTTTTTTGGCAGTTCAGAAATCATAAAAAAATATTGCTTCAACTGCTCAAACTCACTTTGCCGATGATGCTGATAGGTTTTATACCTGTGCTTTTATTCAATTTGCAGCATGACTTTCCATTATTATCATTTCAACTCAAAGACCGCCATCCTTGGGAGTTCCAGACCTCACATTTTAACTTCTTTTTAGTCCAAATAATCATCACAACTCCATGGGTGTTTTATTTATGCTTAAAAAATATTAAACCAATAATGAGTGTAAATACAGGTCAAACTACACAACCTTTATTAATCAGAAGCATCGTCTTAACTGCTGTGGTTCATTGGTTAATTTATGCCATTCTGGGTTTTTTCTCGGACAGCTTAAGGCTGAACGTTCACTGGACATTGATTTCTTATACACTGTTACTTGTTATCACTGGACTTAACACCTCCGTTTCGCAACGCCTTAAGAGATGGGCAATTATTACTGGCATTACAGCGAACTTATGGCTGTTATTGACTTTGAGTTATTGGTTACTTGAAAAAACACCACAGTCACCAATTAATATCCGCATCACCAATCACGCAAAAGGCTGGGAACAACTGGCAGCTCATACTGATGAACTATTGG
>CALLLZ010000469.1 GCA_938008005.1 uncultured Marinicella sp.
ATTGAGCGTCCTGCATTATTAACCAAAATATCAACACCTCCTAAGTCTTTCAACACATCTTTGACCAGTTTTTTAGCAGATTTCTCATCTGACAAATCTGCTGTATAAGAGGACACTTTGATCTTTTTCTTTTTCAAGGCCTTGGCAGTTTCATCCAATTTTTCTTTACCACGAGCCACAATAATCAAGTGCGCACCCGCATCGGCCAACATTTCAGCCACCGCTAACCCAATGCCAGAAGTTGCTCCAGTCACCATGACACGCTTATCCTTGACTCGACCTGATAAAGAGCGATCAATGAACAGATCAGGATCTAGGTTACGTTCCCAATAATCCCATAAACGCCATGCATATTTTTTAATTGCAGGCAGCTTAATCCCTGAACCTTTCAACGCTTTTTGAGTCTCACGATCATCAAATCGTGTTGGGTAATTAATGAATGTTAGTATTCCTGGTGGAATACCCAAATCCTTGAACAACTGTGATCGTATGCGTTTAACAGGTGACAACATCATTAAACCTTGCTTCACTGCACCTGGAATAAAGTTGAATATTCTGGCATCAACACGCATGTTCATTTGTGGTGCATTGGCAGCGTCAGCAAAAATATTCAACACATTACCAATGCGTTTGGGCTTGGAGTCTGTGATGTGAAAACAACCACCATCAAGACCTTTCTTGTGCGAGATATGATCAATCACATCGACCACATAATCAACTGGCACCATATTCAATCGCCCTCCTTCAACGCCCATCATCGGCATCCACTTAGGGAAGGTATTACGCAGCTTTTGAATCAGCTTAAAGAAATAATAAGGTCCATCAATTTTATCTATTTGACCCGTTTTCGAATGGCCTAATACCATCGCTGGACGATAAATTCGGAAAGGCGTTTTACAGGTGTTTCTCACAACAGCTTCAGAATCATGCTTGGTTTTGAAATACGGGTGATCCAACTCTTCTGCTTCATCAAACATGTCCTCACGAAACACACCAGGGTACATACCAGCAGCGGCAATTGACGAAACATGATGAAAGCATTTAGCTTTAACCGATTCTGCCAATGATACAGCGTGAGAAGTTCCATCAACGTTAGCTGCCATCTGCTCATCCAGGCCTGCACTCATGTCATAAATGGCCGCCAAGTGATAAAAATGTTTGATTTTACCAGCCATCATATCGCGATTTTTCTTACTCACTCCCAAGCTTTTTTTGGTCAAATCACCCGTTATCATATCAATGCGTTTAATCGGCGCATCCATTTCATCTAACATGCTTTTCAACTTCGCTTTTGAACCCGAACGAACCAACAGATAAATGTGGCCAGATCGAGCGAATAATTTTTCTAACAAGTGTCTTCCAACAAAGCCTGTGGCACCCGTAATGAAATATGACATTCAGTTTCTCCCGTTATTTGATTGACCGCAGATTTATAATCGTGTCAAAATGATGTTTTAATTTCCGATAATCATACCATGACTGAATTAAATGATGCATTTGAGAATGCGCAGAAAAACATAAAAAATTTAAGCAAAAGACCTGATGATGCCACCTTATTAAAGTTGTATGCTTTGTACAAGCAAGGTTCGACTGGTGATGTTCAAGGCGACAAACCAGGTTTTTTTGATTTTGTCGGTGCGGCTAAATACGAAGCTTGGGAAAAAATTCAAGGCACCAGTACAGATGAAGCCCAGCAACAATATGTAGATCTGGTCAACAAATTGAGCGACTGACAACCAATTGAAAACCAAAGATCGTATATTATCCACTGCATTGATGTTATTCAATGAAGAAGGTGAGCCCAATGTGACCACCAATCACATTGCTGATGAAATGGATATCAGTCCGGGCAATTTATACTATCACTATAAAAGCAAAGACGACATCATTTGGCAAATTTTTTTACAGTACGAAAAGAAAATAAAAGGGGTGCTCGAATCAACTGATCTCAACCATGCATCAATGAAAGACATGTGGCTGTATCTAAACTTGGTTTTTGATGTGATTGTTGAGTATCGTTTTTTGTATCGAAATTTAATTCAGCTGATGAATCGGATTGAGTTCTTGAAACGCCATTTTAGGCATATTTTGGCAATGAAATCACAGACTGCCTTGAGTATCTTAGAGCAGTTACGCATCGACGGAATTATTGACGCGGATCAAAGCACCACCGCCAATCTAGCCGACCAGGTTGCTCTCACATCAACTTTTTGGCTCAACTATTCAGTTGCTATATTTGATGACAGTTTTGACGAGCAGAAAAAACTGTCGCACGGTATTTTCCATATTCTACAAATGATCGCCCCTTTTCTAGACGACAAACAACGCGCTTTTTTAGATGAATTATCTAAACAGTTTTTATCTTAAGGAAACTTTAATCAAGACAACACCTGAGTACCTGGCAATTTTTCAACCAATTCATCACCGAGTAAAGTACATGGTGTATGGTAACCACAAGCTTGTGCATGTTCTTTCAATAATGCTTGTGCCACCAAAACAGCTCCATCAGCAGTCACATCATAGCCATTGGCAACTTCTATGCGGTAATCCTTAATATCCCCTGCTGCATTTTTAGCTTCTCCCCATACAAAAGTAGTGAGTTTGGCGCGGGTTGCTTCATCAGGGCCTTTGACTTTTTTTTCAATGCGATTTTTAATAAAACTTTGCACCAAAC
>CALLLZ010000470.1 GCA_938008005.1 uncultured Marinicella sp.
AACAATGGCAATTTTGATTTATTTAACATTTCTACGTTTTATACTATCCCGGCCGCCGCTACAGTACAAGGTATAGCAGCAGCTGATTTTAATTGTAATAATTTTTCTAATACGATCAGATGTGATAACCTTCAGCCATTAGCGGTCGGTGAAGCTTTGCAGATTGAAATTAGTATGCAAGTTGATGATTTTATTGGATTAATAGGTGCTTCTGTGTCTATTAATGCTGATGGCATCACTGACTCAGCCAGTACAAGTACCCAAATTATGGGCGACTTGCAGAATGATTTGGCTTTAACTAAGACAGCCTCAGTGAGTGAGGTAGGTCAAGGTAACATATTCACCTACCAACTCGATGTGACTAATGTGGGTAGTGAAACGCAAACTACTTTTGGTTTGATTGACTCATTACCCGCGGGTGTGGTATTTGAATCTGCCAGTGGTAATAACTGGAGTTGTGATGGTAATAATCTGCTCAATTGTCAATACAATGGCTCTTTAATTGCTGGTTCACAAACCCAGTTGTTAGTAGAGGTTGTTGCGCCGAATCAAACCGGCGTAATAACTAATACGGCTAATATCAGTTTTACTGCGGATGAAAATGCCAGTAATGACACGTCCTCGGTTGCTGTTAATGTGGTTCAAGGCCAAGGTGGAGGTGCGGCAAGAGCCGATTTGGCAGTGGTCATAGAGGCCAATACTTCAAATGTTATCAGCACTGAACAAGTCAGTTGGCGTATTGAGGTATCAAACGCAGGCCCAGATGTTGCGCAGAACATAGTTGTTAGAAATACCATTCCTATGGGTTTTTCTGCAGAAAGTGTAGAAGTCAATAGTGGTGCTGAATGTACCTTGCTTGAAGCCTTGTTACAGTGTGAGATAGCTACCTTAGGAGTAAACCAAAGTAATGAAATTGTTTTGGAAGGTCGCTTTTCTGATGGCTTTTCTGGCTTAGTATTCAACACTGTAGAGGTTGAGTCCGATACCATTGATAATAACCCTGGTAACAACAACAGCACCGGTGAAGTAACTGTCACTGATGCACAAGACTTGACTGCTGATTTGGCTTTGGAGTTGAACTCTGGCAATCAACAAGTACAACAAGGTGGTGTGGTTGATTTAACGTTTATTGCTAAAAACTTAGGTCCAGATCGTGCTGTCAATGCAGAAATTGCTGGTAGTTTATCGGGATTGATTGAGACTGTGCAGTTAATGAACACTGGAGAGTGGATGTGTCAATCAAATAACAACAGCATATCTTGCATGTTTCCTGGTGATCTTCAGGTGGGTATGCAGTCAGAAATTAACCTCAGAGTGCAAACCCAGCAAGTGGTGCAACAATCCCAGCCAATTATGTTCAATGCAACAATAGATTCTGATGCAATGGATAGTCAGCCAAGCAATAATATGATTGGCTTTACCAATGAAGTTACAAGAACGCCGACGGAAGATGAGATATTTGCGGCATTTCGAAATGCGGTTGGTAGTGGGGCCAGCGATACAGTGATTCAATCAATTCGAAATGTTTCAAGTTACTGTGCCAGAAGCTACTTTATGGCTATTGAAGGCTTGTGTGAGGAATTTATTGCTGGGGCTACACCTGAAAATGGCGCTGCCATTATTAATGCAATGGAAGAGTTGACTCCCAATGAGGTGGCAGCACAATCTAATTCAGCAGCAGAGATTATTACTTCACAGTTTCGCAACGTTGATTCAAGGTTGGCACAATTACGTGGTGGCGGTGGTGCTGGATTCAGTGTCGCTGGTTTGAATGGTCGATATGGTGATGAATCAATTCCATTGGGTATGTTGGCTTATCTAAATCAGTCTGAAGACGAACAAGCTGTGAATAATATCAATGATTTTGTTTCACCGTGGGGGTTCTTTGTCAATGGCAGTATTTCAATGGGAGAGCGAGATGCGACAAGTCAAGAGCTGGGTTTTGATTTTGATACCTTTGGTGTTACAGCTGGGGTCGATTATCGTTTCAGTCCAACTAAAGTAGCTGGAGTAGCACTGGGTTATGCCAATTTTGATTCAGAGGTAGAAGGTGAAGCTGAATTAAAATCAACAGGCGTTACATTAACTGGTTATGGGTCTTTTTATATTAAAGATAATTTTTATGTCGATGCGCGTATCAGTTATGGTAATCCAGATTTTGAACAAAAACGCAGAATTAACTTTGAGGTTGATGAAATTATCATCGATAGGGTGGCCATCGGTAAAACAGATTCAGACCAATATTCAATGGCGATGAGTGCTGGTTATCATTTTAATAAAAACTCTTGGGCCATTACACCCAATGCAAGTGTGCGTTATGTAAGAACCACCATAGATGCTTTCCAAGAATCAGGCGCTGGTGGCTTTAATTTTGCTTTTGGTGAACAAGAGGTTGAAAGTATGGTCTGGTCAATAGGGACCAGTGTATCGAAAGCCATTAGCTTGAAAAATGGAGTCATTTCTCCTCAATTTGATATTAATATTAATCGCGAGACTGAAAATGATGGTGGTTTGTTGGAAGCACGGTTTATCAATGCACCAGATGACGAGATATTCTTTATTGGTACAGATGAACCAGACAGAACATATGGTTCTGCGGGTATTGGTTTGGTGTTCATTGGGGCTAATGGCAAACAAGCCTATATCAACTATCGGAGTATTTTTGGTTTAGAAGGATTTACACGAGGCACCATTAATGTGGGAGCCAGATTTGAATTTTAAGGTATGATTATGAAAAACGTTCTATTTAAATGTTCCTTGGTGGGTTTGATGACCTTCGCTTTAGGGTTGTCAACATTACCAGTCAATGATGCCAACGCCAAAAGATCAAAAAAAGTAACTAAAATCAAAGAAGGGCAAATTACCCCTGATCAATTGTATATTGTTGATTGTTTGCTGCCACCTCAAGTCAGACAATTGGGACAGAATTTTACTTACATTCCGCCGCGTAAACCGGCTAAGTTAACCGCCAAAGAATGTGCCATCAGAGGTGGTGAATATGTGGCTTATGATGAATCTAATTTTGTCACCGTTGCCAAAGTTTGGAAAAAACAAGCTGACGGTGGTGATGCCACAGCACAAAACTACATGGGTGAATTATTTGAGCGTGGTATTAATGGCACTCCTGATTATGAATCGGCTGCCAGCTGGTATCAAAAAGCGGCTGATCAAGGTTTTTCTTCAGCGCAGCTTAACTTGGGCAATTTGTATGAAAAAGGCTTGGGTGTCACACAAGATTCAGTTAAAGCAATCAACCTTTATCGCCAAGCCGCGGGTGTAACAGAAGCTAAATTAGAATTGGTGACCGAACAGGATTTAATTGATCGACGTGAAAAAGAATCTGTGAGAATTCGTTTAGAGCGCGAAGTGTCAAATTTACGCAATCAACTAACTGACGTCAACGACAATTATTTGAAAACCCAAGATTACATCAAAACCGCCAACAGTGAATTGAAACGACTGCAATCAGAGTTACGAAGCAATCAAAACAATACAGGAGTCAAACAACAAATTGCTGAGCTGGAGCAACAAGTTAAAGATTTAACCAGTAAAAACCAACAAAGCAAAGAATTGGCTTCAACTTTGGTGCGAAAAATAGCCGCCGATAGTGGGCAAGAGTTGGCGATGGTTGATGATCAATTTGGAATCAATGTCATTACCCCTGATATTTTATTAACACGTGGTATCAGAAGTATTCCAATTGCTAACAACAAAGCCAAATCCATGTCTATTATGGGCAGTGTGAACCCACCTGCAGAAGTTGCGGGTTTAACTTTAAACAACCAAAACATCACCGATAAGTTAACTGATACGGGCATTTTCAGTATTGATGTTCCATTGGTCGAAAATGATGACACGCCAGTCAGCATTGAAGCGGTTAAAAAAGATGGTTCTAAATCGGTTGAAAGATTTGTAGTGGTCAGACAGATACTAGAACAAATTAAACCACGTTACTTGAGTAACTTATTTGCTAAAAGGTTCAAGAAAGACTTAGGCAAATACCATGCGCTGGTAATTGGTAATAATGAATATTCTGGTTTAGAAAACCTAGGAACTGCAGTTAATGATGCACAACAAATTGGCCAAGTATTGAAAAATAGCTATGGTTATAAAACACAAATTTTAGAAAATGCGACCCACTTGCAAATTGTTCAAGCCCTGGCTGATTACCAAGAAAAACTAGGTAAATTAGATAATTTAGTGGTGTATTATGCAGGTCATGGTTTGATAGATGATCGTCAAAATGGGTTTTGGATTCCAACCGATGCCAGTTTAACCGATGAATCTACTTGGATTCCCAATAAGGTCATCAGTGAATTCATGTCAAGTATGCAAGCCAAACACGTCATGGTGATAGCAGACTCTTGTTATTCTGGCACCATGTCAGGTTCAGCAATCAGACCGTTTCCTGAAGATGTAGCGGAAAACGATATTTTATTTACTTCTCGAGTTAAGGCCAGAACTGTGTTGACATCTGGTGGTCTACAGCCTGTTTTAGACAGTGGTGGTGATGGCCACTCAATATTCGCCTCTGCATTGTTAGACGTGCTTAAAGAAAATGATGGTGTGATGGAAGGATATAGGCTTTTCAAAGCTTTAGAGCAACAAGTTAAACTCAGATCTAAGTTATCAGGTATTCAACAAAGCCCTGAATATACGGCTGTAAAACACGCTGGACATGAAGGCAGTGAGTTTTATTTTTTACCTGAGACCATTTAAATTTGAAAAACAAATTATAAGGAGTGTTTGATGTCAGTTTTTAAATATAAGTATGTGTTTTTTTTCTTGGTATTTGTTTTTTATATTCAAAATGTGAATGCCAATGAACAAATTAACAAAGAGTTTCAACTCACTAAAAGTTCACTGGAATATGATAATAGTGTCTGGGATAAAGAGTTAAAATTACTTGCTGAAAATTTAGTTTCTTTAGATTTGGAGTTATCTGAAAAAATTCAAAATCTACATCAACGATCAATATTGTCCAGTCAATCTGATAGCCAATGTGTTAAAGATTTGTTCATAGATCAAATGATTAAAGAACTTGATAAAATTATTGCTTGGTCAAAAACCAGAAGAACATCCCTATTGGAGTTTGAAAGTGTTGTATGTAAAGTGACTCCAGAAAAAATTAATTTAAAAAAACCTTTAATTAACTCAAGCTTTGTTGAATTTCATGGTTTTAATTTGATCCAACCTGTAAAAGGGGTGGTCATTGATAATTCAAATGGGAGTATGGCTTACGCTGATTTGGTGTCTGAAAAAATTGATGTTTCACCCAATTTGATCAAATTTGATTTATCAAGTTTCAAAGTTACCGATAAATACAGTCAAAGTTATAAAAAGGTTAAAGGCCTTAAGCAAGTAGTGCCTTCATATTTTGAGCAAGACCAAAGGCCACCAGACTCACTTTATATTACGATTGGTAAAGACTATAAGAAATTCATTAAATTGTTTCAAGAAACCAGTGATTACTACGAAAGTATGGCAAAGCAAGATGAAGAAATAGGTAAAATGGAAGGCTTTGTTTGTGGTGCAATATATAAAAGAGAACCATTGATAGGTAATAATAGAAGATTTAAAACACCAACAAATAAATTTAACACAACTGCAGGTGGAGTGAGTTTAAATAAGAGGTTTGTGAGAGGAAATCTTAAAAGAGTCAAAGGGGATTACAAATTTGGATATGATGTTGATTATCACGCTAATTATGCAATTGGTTTAAATGCTTCAAAGACAGAAATTCTTTTCAAATCATCTAAAATAGAGTTGGTAGAGTGTTGTGATTGCCATAATGTTGGATTTACTTGCGGTTTCTCAGCTGACAGTAATTCTCATTGGACACATTCTATGAATGTTGTGTTGTTACAAGCGCCTGAAAATTTTGAGTTTATAGAAAATGAAGTTTTCGATCAAAGATTTAACGAGGTGGTCAACGTAACTTCATGGTCGACTAGCAGAGAGGTCAAATATGTAGATATTGCATACAGAGAAATTGCTGCGCAAGGACGACAACCGTTGCAAGCGAAGATTATGCAAGATAAGTATGAGTTTTTAGATCATGCAATGGTTTCTAATCGGGATGAAAACCCATTTGATATAACTTACCAACTGAAGGCTAACCTCAAAATGGATATGGTAAGAACAAAAAATTGTATTGATCCGGTGAAAGCAAATCAGCCAAAAATGTTTGAAGGACCTATAATAATTGAAACTGTAATTCCTCAGTTTGATTTGGGTGGAAAAGTCAAAGAAACAAACAAAGATAAAGAGGGTAATTGATACATTTAAACAAACCCGTGATGCAATTGGAGCAAAATTGAATAGCCTTAAACTTCTGAATAAGAGGGGAGCAGTATAAAAAGTACGAAATATTTAGATTGTAAACTCCTCAGTAATTAAGGTGTGTCAATTATCTAATCACAAGCATCGATGATTGGCTTTAGTTTTTCAGGGTTGATTATTTTTAATCTGCCTCTGGCATCTTCTTCATTACAATTGTAATTGGTCAATATGTCGATATAGTGCTCCTCAGCAACGTCAAAATTTTCCATGTTAAAAAAACTATTCGCTGCTGCTAGCTTTTGTGACATTTCAATTTTTTGTGCAGGTGTCAGTGCAGTTAAATTGACATCGATTGAAGTGTTGTTTTGATTGAGAAACCAAGCGCCAAATAGAACGGCAATGACTACCACCAAGCCGGTGATAATGAAAGGCATTGGGTTGGTTTTCTTTTTGAGAGCACTTATGTCTGGTAAAGGTGCAAATGAATGGGTTGTGTCATTCATTGGTTTTAATCGTCGCAGGTATTTTTTTAGCTGAGCAATCAGTTGGGTGGTATTTTGGAAGCGATCATCTGGATTTTTTGCCAGTAATTTATTTAACAAGCTTTGGTACTTGGCTTTATCATCCGGTAAATCTGGAACAGGTTCGTGCACATGGGCATAACTGATGGCAAAAGTGTCGCTTCCTTCAAAAACTTTTTTACCTATCAACATCT
>CALLLZ010000471.1 GCA_938008005.1 uncultured Marinicella sp.
AACACCTGAACAATTTATCGAAGATCGCATGGCTTATCAAGTCAAAATATTGTCGATGCGCATGTCAGGAGAAAAAGCAGCCAGTAATCAAAAACAAGCCACTGAATGGTTAGATCATTGGTTTATTTCCCCAAAAAACGATGCTGATTTTATCAAAACCAACTATAAGCGAATTAATAGTGCCATCAAAGCCATGCTTGATTTAATGCTTGAATAAATCAGAACATCTTTAAGAAAATTTAATATTGATTAAACCACTTAAATAACCATTAAGGTGGGTTTTTCATGACCATAGACACATCTTTTAACAACACGAAAAACCTATAATAATTCGGTTAAATTCTACGCAACGAGGACACATGAAAAAAACCCTATTACTTACTGGCTTGTCATTAAGTTTGATCTCTTGCAATCAAGATCAAGTCAAAAAACAACCCACCAACAAGACTGAGAAAGTTGTCTCAGGAATCAGCTTGGATAATATGAATAAAAATGTCAGAGCCCAAGATGACTTTTATCAGCACGTTAACGGTAAATGGTTAAGTGAGTTTGAGCTACCGGCAGATAAATCTAACTACGGTGCATTTACAAAACTAGCAGAACTCAGTCGAGAACGGGTTAAAGCTATTATTAATGATGTCTCAAAAATGGATAACCTTCAAGGTAGTTCAGAACAAAAAATAGCTGACATCTACCGTGGCTATATGGACGTCGAAACCATTAACGCCAAAGGCTTAACACCTTTAAACAGTGAATTAAGGAAAATTAATGCCATCAATAGTCGACATGGTTTAAGTGAGTATTTAAGTTACGCAGATGTATACAGCTCATCACCACTTGCCATGTTTGTTTATATTGATCAAAAAAAATCTGACGAACACATTGTTTATTTCACCCAAAACGGATTAGGTCTGCCCAACCGTGACTATTACTTTAAAGATGATGAAAAATCACAAAACATTCGTGATAAGTATCGAATGCATATAACTAACATGTTTGAATTAGCTGGTGTTAACAACGCAGAAGCTGCAATGAATAAAGTATATGCAATAGAAAAAGATCTGGCTGAAGGTCAATGGACACCAACCCAAAATCGCAATCGCGACAAAACCTACAACAAAATGAGCTTTACTGATTTCAGTGCCAAAGTACCCAATGTTGACTGGAAGGCTTGGTTAAAGCACTCCATGATTGAGCAACCTGAACAAGTAGTTGTTAGACAACCTTCCTACCTTGACACTTTAAACGAAGTAATTGGCAACTACTCAGTTGAGGATTGGAAGCATTATTATAGCTGGCATATGCTGAACAACAGTGCTCCATACTTAAGTGCAGACTTTGAAGCCGAAAATTTTGCTTTTTATAGCACCGTACTGTCAGGAACCACTGAACAAGAACCACGTTGGAAGCGCGGAGTTGATTTAGTCAATGACTTAGCCGGTGAATTAGTTGGCAAAGTTTATGTTAAGTCACACTTTCCACCTGAAGCCAAGAAACGTATGGTAGGTTTAATTGAAAACTTACGCGATGCCTATGGCCAAAGTATCAAAGATTTAGATTGGATGGGTGAAGAAACCAAAGTAAAAGCATTGGATAAATTAAGTAAGTTCGACCCTAAAATTGGTTATCCGGATGTATGGCGTGACTACACTAATTTAAACATTTCTGGTGATGACTTAGTTGCTAACCTGAAAGAGTCTACTCGATTTTTAAGCATGAGGAATCGCAGTAAGTTAGGACAACCCATTGATCGCAATGAATGGGGTATGAATCCACAAACTGTCAATGCCTATTACAATCCAGCCAAAAATGAAATTGTTTTCCCTGCTGCAATACTTCAACCGCCCTTCTTTAATTTGGTTGCAGATGAGGCTGTGAATTATGGTGGAATTGGAGCCGTAATTGGTCACGAAATGGGCCATGGTTTTGATGACCAAGGATCAAAATATGATGGCGATGGCAACCTGAAAAACTGGTGGACTGATGCTGACCGAGCAAACTTTGAAGTTTTGACGAACAAGCTTGTCAAACAATACGACGCATTTACTGTGGTTGATGGCACACCTGTTAAAGGTAACTTTACTCAAGGTGAAAACATCGGTGATTTAAGTGGTTTATCGATTGCTTATAAAGCTTTCAAAGCCAATTATACAGATAACCGGGTGATTGATGGCTACACTCCGGAACAGCGATTCTTTATGGGTTGGGCCCAAGTTTGGATGCGTAAATACCGCGATGAAGAACTGTTACGTCGTATCGACACTGACCCACATTCACCTTCTGAGTTTCGTGCCAATGGTATATTAAGGAATTTACCTGAATTCTACCAAGCTTTTGATGTTAAACCGGGTGATGGCATGTATTTAGCTCCTGAAGACAGAGTTAAAATCTGGTAAACCGAACCGTTATATAACGAGTAAAAGGCGAGAATCTCTCGCCTTTTTTATCTAAAAATAAAATCAATTGTGCTATGAATAACTTAAGGAATCTATTTCATAAAATTGATTTATTATTGTGAAAGGAGGATTAGTTAGGACATTCTGATAGCTCTAGTTAATTCCCCTTACCAAAGCCCTTCAATTAAGATTAGAAAATACAACCAAACTATTTATTAACAAAGCTTAAAAAAACCGGAGTTGAAAAGTATAACAACACTAATCAATATTGATATATAACAGAGCATAGTATCCACCATTACCCTTATTTGTTTCCTCTTCTTTTAAATCGTTTTTCTCTGGTTTAAAAACCAATTTAACCATATAAAAAATTACTGACATAAAACTGGTATAAACACATATAGGAACAATAAAAATATTGTCTCCCAACCTC
>CALLLZ010000472.1 GCA_938008005.1 uncultured Marinicella sp.
CTTGCTGCCAACTTGTTTGCATTGACATGGAATCTTTGCCAACTGGAATACCTATATCTAAATCTGGGCACAACTCCATTCCTATCGCTTTCACTGCTTCGTACAAAGCTTGAAACTCACCTGGTGACGAACTAGCGGCCATCCAATTTGCAGACAATTTCACTTCACTTAAACTATTTATCCCTACACCCATCAAGTTCGTAATCGCTTCACTTACCGCCATTCGAGCTGATGCCGCAGGATTCAGCAATGCCAATGGCGTTCGCTCCCCTACAGACATCGCCTCACCAGCCAATGATTCATAGTCACGCAAAGTTATACCGCAATCAGCCACTGGAACTTGCCACGGGCCAACCATTTGATCTCTGTGAATCAGGCCTGACACCGTTCTGTCACCAATTGTAATTAAATATTTTTTACTGGCTACAGTCGGAAAATTCAGTACTTGTTCAACCTGTTCTCTCAGTGTCAATCCAATACCAATAAAAGGATGAGTTGCTGGTTCCATAGAAACGATATCAATGGTTGTTTTTGGAGTCTTGCCAAATAACAAATCCATTGGAATATCAACAGGGTTATTCTCAAACAATTGATCATTAACACGCAATTTTTGAGCTGTTGTAGCCTGACCCATTACTGCATAAGGGCACCGCTCTCTTCGACAAATTGTTTCGAATTGATCCAGTTTTTCAGGTTTGATTGAAAGCACATAACGTTCTTGGGACTCATTACACCAAATTTCCATTGGAGACATTGAAACGTGATCAATTTGTAGACGACGCAATTCAATTTCACCACCTAATCTCGCATCATCCAATATCTCAGGAATTGCGTTTGACAATCCTCCAGCGCCGACATCATGAATAGACCTAATCGGACTGTCTGTTTCTTCAAACCAACAACGATCTATGACTTCCTGACAACGACGTTGCATTTCTGGGTTACCACGCTGCACCGAAGCGAAGTCTAAATCCTCTTGTCCATCAGCACTACTGATTGAACTCGCAGCTCCTCCACCTAAACCTATTAACATAGCAGGGCCACCCAACACAATAACGTAATCCCCTCCCTGTGTATCTTGTTTACGAGTGTGTATATGATTAATATTTCCCATACCACCAGCCAGCATGATAGGTTTATGGTAACCACGCCATCGATTAGATATTGCAGTCTTAATCTCAAAGTTTCTGAAATAACCACAAATATTAGGTCGGCCAAATTCATTATTAAATGCCGCTGCACCAATTGGACCTTTTTGCATGATTTCAAAAGATGTTGCCATCCGAGAAGGTGTGCCGGGTGATTGGGTTTCCCAGGGCTGTTGATGTTCTGGTATATGCAAATGGCTGACCGAAAAACCACACAAACCTGCTTTCGGACGAGCTCCTTGACCCGTAGCAGCCTCATCACGAATTTCACCGCCAGATCCTGTAGCCGCGCCAGCAAATGGCTCAATACCAGTAGGGTGATTATGCGTTTCAACTTTAATTAACACATCTATATTTTGTTCAACGGCCTGATAATGTCGGTCATTATCAATAACCAGACGTTTCCCAAGACCACCTGCAAAAACCGCCGCGTTATCCTTATAAGCTGACAATGCAGGCTGTGAACTTTTGGCCTCAGTATTTTTTATCATTTTGAACAAAGACCAAGACTGCTTTTCACCATCAATTTGCCAATCAGCATTAAAAATTTTGTGACGACAATGTTCAGAATTTGCTTGTGCGAACATCATCAGCTCAACATCAGTCGGCAACTTATTGGCGGCTTGATATTCCGTGTACAAATAATCAATCTCATCTTCTGATAAAGCCAAACCTAAAGATTTATTTAAATCATCCAATGCTGATTTGCCTAAAAGGTTTATATCCACATCAATCACAGGCTTAGGCTTATGATGATCAAACAAATCCTGTAACGAAGAAACATTTGGATAAAGCTGCTCAACCATTCGATCATGAATACAACTAACACCAATTTCACAGTGAAAATTGACGCTTAACAAACGCCCAGCTTCGACCCGCTGTACACCTGCCAAACCACAGTGTATAAAAATATCAGTGGCTTTGGTCGACCAAGGAGAAATGGTACCTGTTCGAGGCATAACCAAGAGTTGTTTTTCTGTCACTTCTAACTGCACGCGTTGAGCTGAAAGCAACTGTTCTACCTGACCAATTTCATCAGAACCTAATTCCCGAGTAGATTCAAGTACATAGTAATGCCGAGCATCATCAACTTGTTGCTTGCTATCATACTTAAGCAGTTCTTGATTAATTTTTTTGAGCCTGAACGGCGAAAAGACTTGAGACCCAACAAATGTATACAACTGAAATTTCATACTGACGGCTGTAAAAAAAGTGCTATTTTACATGATGTTATGCTGTTGCGTATAAAAAAAGCCACCATCGTTGTTTCAAAACAATGGTGGCCTTGATTGTTAATTAAATCTGGATCTATTTAGCGCCAAGACTGACCAATCTTTGTTTCAATTGCTCTGGTGGTACATAACCAGGCATAATAGTACCATCATCTAAAACCAATGCTGGGGTTCCGGAGACTCCAGATGACAATCCTGCATTATAATGCTCAGCGATTGGGTTATCACATGTTTTGGCCTCAACAGCTTCTCCAGCTTTAGACATGGTCATGGCTTCTTGTTGGTCTGCAGCACACCAAACATTAACAGCTTTATCAAAAGACCCAGACTTCAAACCAGCTCTTGGGAAAAACAAATACGAGATACCTATACCCAAGTCATTGTATTGTTCTACTTCGGCATGCAATTTTCGGCAGTAACCACAGTCAATATCAGTAAATACGGTAACATGATGTTCCATTTTTTCTGGGTAAAAATTAATTCTTTGAGAAGCACCCATAGCAGAAAGTAAATCTTTTCGAATGACAGATTTTTTTTGATCAGTTAAATCAACTCGATTGTCGATGTCGAACAATGTTCCATTAATGATATATTTACCATCTTCGCTCAAATATAAAATTTCACTGCCACGACCGCCATCGACCATAACTTCTTTAATCCCATTAATCGGTGTATCACTGACAGAAATAACCTTAACATTAGAAGCGGTTACTTTGCTTAAGGCAGCTGCAAATTTATCTGTATCACCTTCAGCTGATACAAATGATGTGGTCAATAGCAAAGCTATTATGCTCAATATTTTCATGGGTTTTCCTTCATATAGTTTGTTTTAAGACAATTTATTTTAGCTTTTGTTCTAAAAATATTCAGACATTTTAACCCTTTAAGGAAAAAATCCACAACAAAATTAACAAAATCTGTTATTCAGCAATGTTTTAGCCTCTGGATGTCAGATAATAGATGTTTACTGTAAATTTTTATCAACTATAAATAACCATATAAAACTGTGTAGCGAATTAAAGCATTGACCTGATAACAACATTTCACTACCGATTCAGTGCTACGAAAAATGGACTTGCACCTTCCCAATTGAACTGGAGTCGCCTCTAGATATTATTTAATGATGAATATGAGCATGTTTTAACTCAAAAAGATATCAAGACATCAACTTCTTCTATTCAATTTTATTACACGGAGAATCCACTGATTAAGGACAGTGGTATAAAAACAGGGTTAAATAAAGCTTTACTGAAATTAAACGCGCAAAAAAGAATTATATTGAACCAATTACCGGAAAATCCTTTTTCCAGTTTAGGTGCATTAGATATTGACCTCAATAAAACCAATATCTGAAGGGTTAGAATTAACTACTTTCAGCTGCCTTTCTTGCCGCCTTCTCTTCCAAGGTAGTTAAATGTTGCAACCACTGTTGTGCATTGCCACGAGCCTTTTCAT
>CALLLZ010000473.1 GCA_938008005.1 uncultured Marinicella sp.
TATTTAATGTACATTTTAAGTTATTATATTTATTGTTATTAAGCATATATGTGTTTTTGTACAATTTAAACCGCTCATGATAAGCTGAAAAAAATGCTATAGTTTCATTGTGTGTGTGTAGTGCGATATATAACAAGACAAACGTCAAAAATATAGAAATATTTTCTCACTTTTTTGTTTTCTCTCCTTAGAGATGTGTATTTCGAATACTTCGGATTGGAGAGATTATTGATTGCAGGCCTATTACATTTATTAATATCACTTTAATTAATATGGTGACGTAACTATCAGGGGAATATGTATGAGTAAAAACAGTGCATTAAACAAAAGCAACAGTAGATATCGTTCACTGATTATCTTCATTACTTTATTTGTGCTTATTATCGTGAGCGTTCTGGGTGTTAACTTTTATGTATCGACCCAGATAGCCGATGATGCCAACGAAATTAACTTGGCAGGTCGTCAACGAATGCTTTCACAAAGAACGGCTAAAACCATTCAGAATTTGATTCAAGCACAAACCGCTAATAAAGACATCAGCGAACCACTGGGTGAATTAGAAACAACATTCAACCTATTTGATCGCACCCTTAATGCTTTCGCCAACGGCGGTGTAACACTGGATGCGAATCTACAAGAAGTCAGTTTAGACAAAGTGAATACTGCGTCCACAACTCAAGCCGTATCAGCCGCCAATTCTATATGGACTGATTATAAAGTGCCAATCCAAAAACTAATTAGCGCTGATACAACAATACTAAGTAGTACCGCCAAAGCCATTCAGTATGCAACTGAAAACAATCAGAAAATATTGAATAAAATGGACGAACTGACATCCGCGTTACAAGCCAAAGAATACTCTGGCGCTCATATTAACTTAAGTGGTAGACAACGAATGCTATCACAAAGGATTGCCAAAACCCTATTTGAACTGGTTAATGCACAAACCAATAATTCTGACACATCACAGCTGATTCAACAACTATCAGTCGATCAACAAGGGTTCAGTCAGGCACTCAGGCTACTAACAACAGGAGGACGGATTGACCCTAACAACATTAACACTGAACTATCACCTGTTAATGACTTTGAACTGAATGAACTCATCAGAGATGGGCTAACACTTTGGCAACCATTGGATACAAACATTACAGAAATCCTCAATGCAGATGCAAGTGCTTATAGCCTGGTTGCTAATGCCAATCAGATAGCACAAAGTGAAAACCTGAACCTACTGAGGCATATGAATGATTTAACCGTAAGCTTGGACCAAGATGCCACCAACCGCGCATCTATACTTCGATATGTTCAGGTTTTTGGTATCTTACTGGCTGTTACTATGTTTGGAATTATCATTTTGTTCTTCTTGAAACAGTTAAGAAAATCAGACAAAGAATTAGACCAAGCTAAAACAGAAACCGATCGAATACTGGAAACTGTTAATGACGGTTTGTTCTTAATGGACAGAGAACACTCAATCGGAACTCAACACTCTGATTCTCTGGTAGAAGTGATGAATATAGAAAAGCCAACAGGCAAAAACTTCTTGAATATCTTACGTAAGATCGTTCCAGAAAAAACTTTACAAACTGCAAAAGATTACTTGGATTTATTGTATGGAGACCGGGTAAACGAAGACTTGGTAACAGATTTAAACCCACTGGATAACGTAGAAGTGTATTTTGGTGGAGAACAAGCAGAAAAAGATGTAGGACATTTAGGATTTCAATTCAAAAGAGTTCTTGAGAACGATCAAGTCTCTCACTTATTGGTCCAAGTAGAAGACATTACTGAGAAAGTCAAACTTGAAAAAGAATTGGCTTTGTCTAAAGAAAAAGCCCAGGCACAATTTGATTTAATGTTAGAAGTCCTGCACGTGAATCCTGATATGTTAAGAAACTTCCTTGCAGAATCAGAAAATTCATTGCGTGAAATTAATAACATCTTACAACAAAAAACCCGGACAGAAAAAGGCAATCGAAACAAACTTGTTTCAATTTCTAGAATAATGCACAGGATTAAAGGTGATGCCTCAGGTCTTGAACTGGAAGGCTTTGAACAGAAAGCCCATGAGTTTGAAAATTTGATTCAAGAGCTGAAAGATCAAGATGAGTTAACCGGTAAAGACTTTCTTCCTATGGCCATTTCACTTGATGAATTTATGGGTCAAATAGAGTCACTGAGATTACTCATAGTCAAATTGAGTGAGTTACAAGGTTCTGTTCAAGCTGATGAGAAAACCGATTCAGTTCAACAAGAATCACTGGGTGGACAGTTATCAAGCATACTGACCAACCTGTCTAACTCAGTAGCGAACAAACAAAAGAAAAAAGTTTTACTGAATGTTTTTAATGAACATTTAGTACCTACAGAATACACCCGAAGTATTCAAGACATTCTGACTCAATTAGTCAGAAATTCCATAGTTCATGGCATTGAATCACCGAATCAAAGGGCATTCAACAGAAAGACAGATGAAGGCTTGATTAACATTAAATTTTCAAAAGACAGGAAAGACAACAGTTTGTTGATCGAATATACAGATGATGGCAAAGGGTTAATTAGCAATGAAATTCTTTTTTCAGCGGTGAAAAAAGGCATGGTATCAAAAGAAGCCAGCGAAACTTTAACCAAAAAACAAATCATGTCATTGATATTCAAACCGGGCTTTTCTACAAAAATGACCAGTGATGTCGATGCTGGTAGAGGCGTTGGTATGGATGTTGTTAAAGATTTAGTCAAAAAATTAGGCGGTAAAGTTGGCATTAATAGCATTGACCATAAATTATTCAAGCTACTGATTAAACTGCCTCAAGCAAATAACTCACAAGAATTAATGGAGGCCAAATGATAAACCTGTTGATAGTAGATGATTCAATGATCATCAGAAACAGAATAGAACGAGCACTGCAAGATAACAATTTGAATATAGTCGGAGTGGCTGAGAATGGCGCCATAGCCGTAGAGATGGTCAAAGAAAAAAAACCACAAATTGTAACTATGGACCTAACCATGCCAGAAATGGATGGCACAGAATGTATTGAGGAAATTCTTAAAATTGACCCAGAGTTGATTATTTTGGTGGTATCTGCGTTGGCTGATAAAGCCACCGCCATTCAAGCGATGAAAAAAGGTGCTCATGGCTTTCTGTGCAAGCCTTTCACAGAAACAGAGTTAAACAATGCCATTTCTAAACTAATTAGGGAGTAATGTAATGCAAAAAGAAGATTTACAAGTGTTCATCGATGGAGCCACCCATTATTTTAATCAAATTTCTGAGACTCCTGCAGAAGTACAAACACCTTATTTAGAAAACAACGATGTGGCAATCAATCATGAGTACACCGGCATCATAGGTATATCAGGTAAGAAAAAAGGCTGTGTCTATTTTACAGCACCTGAAACCTTACTTAAACAGCTGCTGTTAGTGATGGGTGAATACAACGACAGTAAAAACGCCCTATTAGATTTAGTGGGTGAGGTTGCCAATACCATTTCTGGAAATGCCAGACGTTATTTCGGTTCAGAATTTATGATCTCTGTTCCTGTAGTGGTAGAAGGTGAAACCAAAAGAATTAAATTACCTAATAAATTGAGGTCTTATGTCATTCCAGTCGTATGGATGAATCATGAAGCCGCCTTGGTAATCAGTTTGGAATAAAACAAAATGCAGATTCAGAGTTTTCACCCCTGAATAGCCAAAATAACAACAAGGGTAAAAGCTTTACCTCATAAAGAAAAAGAGAATTTGATGAAGAAATTTACATTTACAATATCTAGTATGTTAACGCTGCTGTTGTTCAATGAACCATCCAACGCAGCAGAAACCATTTCAGAAGCATTCAGCGAAGGTGATACCAACCTATCTTTTCGCTACCGATATGAGTTTGTAGATCAAGACGCATTTGACCGGGATGCCAATGCTTCTACTATCAGAACCCGCTTGAACTATAAAACGGACATTTATAAGGGGTTCAGCTTTTTTATAGAACTTGATAATGTCACCGAAGTATTTGGAGACAATTACAACTCGGGTGCTGGCACAACGCCTAATCGCGGTCAATTCCCTGTTGTAGCTGACCCTACCGGAACTGAACTCAACCAAGCTTGGGTTAATTTCAACTTTTCTGATCACAGCTTTAAATTAGGCAGACAGCGAATATTGCTAGATAATCAACGCTTTGTTGGCGGTGTAGGGTGGCGTCAAAATGAACAAACATACGATGCAGCAACCTTTAACTTCAAACTAGGCAGCAGCAAGCTATTTATGTCATATGTCGATCATGTGAACAGGATTTTTGGTGGCGACGTTCCCGCAGGAGATCATGATAACCAATCATTATTGGTTAATTGGTCGAATAAATGGCAAG
>CALLLZ010000474.1 GCA_938008005.1 uncultured Marinicella sp.
ATTGATACAACAGATTTTATTGGGGCCGGTATTCAGTGATCATTTGCAGCAACAACTCAAAACACCTCATTGGTTAACAGCTTGTCTTGTTGGTGTTTTATTTTCAATCATTCATGCGCCTAATCACATGCTCATGTTGGCGACATTGGTGGCAGGAATTTCATGGTGCTTGGCATGGTTAAAGTATCAAAATATTTATGCCAATGCTTTGTCACATGCTTTGTTGGCTTTGTTATTTTATCAAGTCATGAATGAGGTTTGGTTGGGCTCTGCACGAATAGGTGTATTTTTTTAAAGCATTGAGTGCAGCAGTCAAAACTATTATTCTCAGAGGTTTTATCTGTAAGCTTGTGACAAGCAATTATAAAAATATTCAATAATTAGGCGTCCCTTTTTTTAATCATTTCTCGGAATAAGCATTATGTGTTTATTTCTTAGGAGAAGAATGATGAAAAAATTTATTACCTTATTATTGTTTTTAATGATCAGTCAAAGTTGGGCTTTTAACTTTTGGCCGGGTGGGTCTGGCCCTTGTGCTGCCACATTACAAACATGTATAGATGACAGTCCAGAAGGTGAGTTAATTGAAATCAGAACAAATAATCCGATCAAAGAAAATATTTTTACCAATAACGCAGTATCTTTAATTGCAGGCGCTGGTTATAAACCCACTTTTTCAGCTGGGAGAGGCTTGTTTTTTGCATTAAATACTGCAGTCAGCAGGAGCATAACAATTCGAGGGTTAAAACTACTAGGTGGAACTATCAGCATCAACCATTTAGGAGCCAGTAATACCGTAGTTATTGAAAACAATCTGGTATTAGATAATAACAATGATTTCCCAGGCATATCTATTATTTCAAGTTCGAATGCGGACCTGTCCTTGAAAATGAATTACAACATAGTTAACAATACATTTTCTGATGATACGGATCAGGTTGGTGCTATCAGTGTGAGGAAATTAAATGGTGATTTTGGGCGTATTACTGGGCAGATTTATGGCAATGAAATCAAGTCGGCAGGTGCTGAATCTATTGGTGTATTTTTGAGTGATGAAACTGATGGTTTGATAGATTTGAATATCACAGGCAATGAAATTTATGGTGGTGCACAAGGTGGACTATTGATAAATAGAGTTTCGGGTTTAGGGGTAATGGATATTGATGTTACCAGCAACTCATTTTACAAACTAAATGTTCAGTACCCATCATCTGGTGTACATGTAGTCAATGAGTCAGGTATTTCAAATGTAGATATTGTGAACAATACCATGCTTGATGGCCTCAACGGTATTTTGGCATCAGAGTCTATAGGTAGTTCAGTAACAATGAATGTCTTTAATAATATAGTCGCTTATGCCAACACTGGTTTTAATTTTGGCATTGGTGTAGAAGTTGAGAATGATTATAACCTGTATCATGCCAATGCTGTCTATAACAACTATGTGCCAGGACCAAATTCTCTGCAAACTGACCCATTGATAAAAAACAGGAGTAATGGGCGTTTAAAATTAAATTCTCCAGCAATTAATGCAGGGAATGCAGGGTCATTTTTCTTTGTAGCCGATGCACCGTTGGTAGATGCAGACGGTACATTTCGATTTAAATCTGTGTTTGGACCTGAACAAGTAGATATCGGTGCATATGAATTTGGTGATGTTAATTTTTGGCACCGTCAATCTGAGAGTGGCACACATTTAAGTACCGTAGATAATATAAATACCAATGGTCTGTTTCCACTTGATAATTTATTCGTGACATCGGTCTTTAATCCAGAGCAAACTGGTGGAGTTATTAATAATGCCAACGAAGGCATTTTTTATGACAACATACAAAATAAATGGGTGATATTTAACCAAGAGAACGAAATTGATATCAATTTCAGTGCAGCTTTTAATGTATCAAAACTGGGTTCAGTGAGTAGAACTTTTAGACATGAGAATACTTCTGGAGGGATCAACAGTACAGAGTTAGATCGAACAGGGTTAAACGGAAACAGTGATTTAATCTTACAGGTAACCCAAACTTGGAATGGCGTAAATAATCGCCATCCTGTTGCTGTTATTTATTTTGCGGGTAAATGGAGAATTGCTAATACAGATTTGGCAGATATGCCTGTTGGAGCTGTTTTCAACGTCTTTTATCACCCTCAAAGTAAAAGTGCTTGGGAACATATAGTTGTTGAAGGTAACAGTTCAGGCGGTGTTACTGAATTAGATCACCCTTTATTGAATGGAGTGCCTTGTGCACAATTACAAGTCACACAAAGTGCCTCGCAAGGTGTTTTTAATGACAGCCCTATTGGGGTCAGTTTTTTTGCAAATAGATGGCGAGTATTTAATCAAAAACCAGGTGTTCCAATGCCATTAAATGCAGCTTTTCATGTATTGATTAACCCAGAGCAAATAGCAGAATGCAATGATTTGATTTTCAAAGATGGGTTTGAGTGATGGCAGATCATATTGAAAAATCAATGTCGCAATCAGTGTATAAAAAAGTGTTTTTGTAGAGGCTTTACTGCCCGTTTTGCTATTTATTCGTATCTTGGTGCTAAAATGTATGCTTCTTGTAGAGGGATACTCTGTAATGAACAGCAACCAAATCACCATTTTATTGGCTAAAGCTCAACTGGGTGATAAAAAAGTGATGGATAAAATCTATCAGCTTTTGTACGCTGAAATAAAAGCCATCGCAGGTTTTCAGTTGAAACAACTCAAAACAGGGGAGACCATCACCCCCACAGTCCTTGCTAACGAATGTTATCTGCGAATCAATCAAAACAAAGCTTTTAAACCGGGTAGCAGAAAACATTTTTTGAATTGTTTGGCACAGAGTATGCGTCGATTTTTAATCGACAACTTACGTGCGCAGGAAAGTGCTAAGCGAAAAGGTCAATATGTAGACGGTGGTTTGACTGAAATGGTTGGGGATCATGATGTTTCGTTCCGGTTAATGGACATTGATATGATGCTAGAGAAGATGCAAGAAATTAATGTTCAACTGGCAGAAACACTCGAGTATAAGTTGCTTTTTAGTTTAACTTTTCCTGAAATTGCAGATGTATTGCAAATTTCTGAACGTCAAGTTAAACGACGATGGAAACAAGGAAAGGCCATGTTGCTCTCTTTGTTAGGAGGTGAATCAAGTGGGAAGCCCTGATGAAATCAATGTAGAACAATGGAAGTTAGCTGACAAGGTGTATGCCAATTTAATAGACCTAACTGTATCAGATGCACTCAGCCAACTGAATGAGATGCATGAATTAGATGATGCAGTTAAGAGTAAGGTGTTTACCTTAATCAGTAATGGTAATCAGTCCAGTCAATATTTCAGCCAACAAATCAGTGCTGGTTTTCAACTTGATAGCAAAGAAGATATTCACCAAATTGGTGATGCTGTGGGCGGGTATGTCTTGCAGGATGAAATAGGTGCTGGTGGTATGGCCAAAGTTTATCGGGCCAATAAAAAAGACGCCTCGGCTCAAAAACCTGTTGCAATAAAAGTATTCAATCATCCTTCTTCATCTGAGATGATGTTGGATCGTTTTGGTTTTGAACAAGATATTTTATCCAGTTTATCTCATCCCAACATTGTTAATATGTTCCATGGTGGGAGGACAGAACAGGATGTGCCCTATATCGTAATGGAATTGATAGAAAATGGTACTGATATCGATGAATACTCGAGAACCAATAACAGCACACTAAAACAGAAAGTTAATTGGGTACTTGATGCTGCAAAAGCCATTGCTTATGCGCACAATAATTTAATCATACATCGTGACATCAAGCCATCAAATATACTCATTGATGAAAATGAACAACTCAAAGTAGTTGATTTTGGCATAGCGAAACTTATGGGTAAGACAGGTGCACCTCAAAAAAGCACCATCATGGCACTCACTCCGACGTATGCTTCGCCTGAACAAGTCAATTCAGGCCAAGTTTCAGTGACTACAGATGTTTTTTCTTTGGCCTCGGTTTGCCTGGCCCTGATATCAGAACAAGAACCGTTGCCGGGCGATCGTTTGTTAAAGTCATGTACTGGTGATGAGGTGTATATTTGGCAATTATTGAAAAACCATGTCAATGATAAAGATTTACGCAATATCCTCAATAAAGCATTGCAACAAGATCCATTGAAAAGATATCGCAATATGGATTTATTTGCTGAGGATTTAAATGCATGGCTTAGTGATAAACCAGTTAAAGCAACGCCAGATTCATGGTTGTACAGAATCAAGAAGTTTGCACATCGGAGAAGTGCTTTATTTGCTACATTGTCTACTTTAATGGTGATGTTGGTGATGAGTATAGGGGTGTTCAGTTGGCAATTTAAAAAAATCCGGACTGAAGCCACCAAAGCCAATGAAGTTAAAGACTTTATGTTGGGTGTTTTTTCTATGGCAAACCCAGATAATGCCCTGGGGGAAAAGATCGATGCCAAGGATTTATTGGCTCAGGCGTTCGAAGACATTAAGGTCAAATCATTTGTGGATGATGATATAAAAGTTGAACTGTTATCGGCCATAGGTTTAGCCCAGTCACAACTGGGCCTCAATAAACAATCGGCTGTATCTTATAATTTGGCCATTGAAATTGATCCAGATAGAATTTCCTCCAATGTCGGTTTGTTACAATCTTATATAGCACAAGGTCAGTATGAATTGGCACAACAGGGTGTTGAAAGCCTAGAGCAATCAATTAATGAAAGTTCTGAAAATTGGCCTTTATTTTTGATGTTAAAGTCCAGGCTGGCTAATTTTGCAACTGATTATGATCAGGCGCAGTCATTGGCAGTTCAAGCAGAGTTGGTTTACCAAAAAAGAAATCAACCCAGAGGATATTTAACCGCCGCGAGGGGACTAGCTGCAGTGATGTCAGCAAATTCTGAATCGAAACAAGCAGCGGTTTACCTTGAAGAAAAACTGATTGAAGCCATAAGGTATTTTGCGCCGACAAGTCCGGCTGTTTTAGGAATTCAATCAGATCTGGTTGAGTTATACAGCGATCAAGGTGACTATCCCAATGCCATAAATCATGCTGAAAAATTAATTGAAAACATCAGCAAAGTGTTCGGTGAAAAACATCCTTTTTTGGTGGAAGCCTATATGAATCAAATAAGCATTTATCGTGCAACAGGTGATGTTGAAGAAGCCAGTAAATTTGCTGATATGGCCTATGAATTATCTGTAGAGGTTAATGGTTCAATCCATAAAACAACAGCCCGTGCTAAAAATCTGACCGGTATAATGTCTTATGTTAAGGGCGATATAGCTATGGCAACGATTCAGCTGCGAGAGGCCTTAGGGTTATTTGTGCAATCATTGGGTTCTGATCATCCAGATGTATGGGAAGTTAAGGTTGACTTGGCAGCGATGTTACACATTTCGAGAAAGCTTGATGAAGCCATAGAAATCTTAGAACCGACTCTTCAAAACCAACTGATGATATTAGGTAAGGGACATGATTCTACCCTCTACACACAAATAACATTAAGTCGTTTGTATGGGGAAAAAGATCGACTAGGTGAAGCGGAGGAACTGGCAAAAGGTGCATACAGCAATGCCCTAGAAAATTTAGGAAACACACACTCAACAACCATTGATGCTCAATTTGTATTGGCTGATATTTACCAAAAACAAAAAAGATTTGATTCAGCTATCGATTTACTGATATCGGTGGAGGATGCATTAACTGATGAAAATGAGCGAATCATGCCAGTTTATAATGCTTTGGCAAAGTCGTACTTAGAACTCCCTGATGCTAACAAAGCGACAGAATATATGGAAAAAAATCTCGAAACCACAATTAGACTTTTGGGAAAAGAAGCGCCGAGAACAGCGGTGCAAATAATAAAGACAGGTCATCATTATTTGGCCATCAATGAACTTAAAAAAGCCAATCAATATGCTGCTATGGCAAATCAAAGTATTAAAGAAAATAATATTAACTCCAAACGCATCAAAGATGCGCTGGATAATTTAACAAAACTGATTGAGCAACACGACTGATTACGTTTTAAGTTTTTGTGCAAAGCCAGCTATTCTTTTTCCTTGAGCTAAACACAGTTGTTTTTCATTTTTATCAATGCTGCGATTAGATTCAAAATCAGCCCAGTGGGTTGCGCCATAAGGAGAGCCCCCAGATTCTGTATAAAGTAAGGATTTTTCTGAATAAGGTAAGCCCACTATTACCATGCCAAAGTGTAATAATGGAATCATCATATTGATCAAAGTGGTTTCCTGCCCTCCGTGTAATGAGGAGGCCGTACAAAATACCCCAGCTGGTTTGCCTTCCATCTGTCCAGAGAACCACAGGTTTCCAGTGGTATCAATGAAGCCTTTTAATGGTGATGCCATGTTGCCAAAGTAACTGGGGCTGCCCAGAATTAATGCATCGCAATCAATCATGTCTTGTTCAGTGACCAAAGCCTCGTTTGGTTTTTCAGCGTCAGGTAGATCAGATTTGACAGTTCTTAGCATGGCTTCACAACCATCAACTGACTCGATACCTCGAGCCATCAGTCGAGCCATTTTTTGTGTATTTCCACGTTTAGAATAATATAATACCAGAACCTTAGTAGCTGTCTTTACTTTTGATTCAGTCATTTAAACAAGCTCAAAACATTTTCTGGAGGACGCCCAATCGCGGCATTGCCAAGGTGTGAAACGATAGGGCGTTCCATGACTTTGGGAAATTGAGATAGTTTGGTAATTAATTCAGCATCACTCAATGCAGGGTCAGAGAACTCTTGCTCCTTGTAATCAGTTTCGTTTTTTCGCAAAATATCTCTGATATCCATATTTAATTCAGTCAGTAATTTTGAGATGCCTGATTCATTAAGTGGGCTGTCTAAATATTTCACTACTGAAAATTCTATTTTTTGGTCTTCTAAAATGGCCAAAGTAGCTCTTGATTTGGAGCACCTTGGGTTGTGGAAAATAACTGTTTTAGACATGATTTTGTAATCTGTTAAGGTCAAATAAATCAAGTATTTTACGTTATAATACTGAAGTTGTCATAGTAACAACTGATGACTTTATTGTAATTAATCCATCAGCCAAATGTAAAACTTAAGTTTATATGAAATTTGCCAAGTTATGAATAAGCATATTAATACAACCAAAAAAATTAAAAACCTTCTCATTGAGTGGGGAGCTACCGAGGTAAATGTTACAGACAACAGTCATTTGCATGTAGGTCATGAGGGCGCTAAGTCAGGTGGTGGGCATTTTGCTGTTGTGGTTAAGTCTGTTGAATTTGAAGGGTTGAGCCGAATTAAAAGCCACCGTTTGGTCTACCAGCAGTTGAACGAATTATTCGCCGATGGTTCAATTCATGCATTGGAAGTTGAGGCGGTTACTGTATGATACTTGAGTTGACATGTTCATAATCTTTAGCGGCTAGAATTGAAACAAGAAACTATTGAATAACACCATGAATACTTCTATAAGCAAAATGATCACTTTCTTAATAATAGTGTTGTCATTACAGGCATGTAATAAACAAGCAGAGCAAGTCATTGAAGATGATTCTAAAATACTTGCGACTGTTGGAAACTATCAGATCACAGAAGCTTATTTGGATGCATATTTGATCAGCAATGACTTGCCTCAAGCCAGTGAGCAACAAAAAAAACAAGGTTTAGATAGCATTGTTAATCAGCTTTCATTGGCTCATCAAGCCAATAAAGATGGCCTTAAATTGACTCAACAACAGGCTTTTGAGATTGAGCAAGCCAAACAACTTGCGTTAGCTCAACTTGCAGTAGATGCACATATGGCTAAAAATCCTGTAACTGATGCGGATATTCAAGCTGAGTATCAGCGTATAACAACTGAGCTTAAAGGTGAAGAATACCATGTCAGGCACCTGCTATATAAAGATGAAGTTGAGGCTTTGGAAGTTTTGGACAAAATTAATGCAGGCAGAAGTTATGCAGAACTAGAAGCTGAATACTTATTGACAAATTCTCGGGTAAAAAATGTGGGTGATATTGGCTGGGTAAATATCATGCAAGTACCCGAGGTTTTCCGAGTGCCATTACAATCTATGCAACCAACTTCAATTTATCCCAAAACCCTGGTCAGTCAATATGGGGTGCATGTGTTATACCTTGAAAACAAAAGGCCATTAATTGCACCCGAATTCAATACAGTAAAAGCCGGTATTCGCGAAACATTAAAACAACAAAAGATCAGTCGCTATCAACAATTGGCAGTGATAAAAGCCAAGGCAAAATTGATCAAATAGAATTGTTATGTTTTTATGGATCCATATCGATAGCGAATCGAAACAGGTTGGCACAATTATAAATTTTGCTCACACTCGGATATCTGTCTAAGCCTAAGACATACAAGAGTAAATTAAGGCGTTCATAGGCAAGAGGGTAAGTCGGTTTTTCAGGAACGAGCCAAATACAGTGTTTTGGCTCAGCTTGCCATTAAACAGCATATGGTAGACAAACCAATTACTGATGCGGATATTCACTGAATACTTGTTGACGAATCCTGGGGTTAATAATATGGGACTCAATGTATTTTACCTTGAGAACAAAAGGCCTTTAATTACACCAGAGTTTCAGTTGAGGTCGATATCCGATAGACATTGAGACAACAGAAAAATGATCGATTCCAACAATTACTGATAATGACGTTCATCATCTAAATAGCCAGCGATTTCAAAGATAAAAGATAACTTGCAAATGCGCCACTCTTTAAACCGATTTCAACTCTGGATAAAAGTTTTTTGAGTTTGCTGAATACTTTTTTGGCACAATAGTTACTCAATTTACGTATGAAGAATCAATTGCCAATCGGAAATAATATGCGTAAGTTACTTTTTTTAATGTTGATGAATTATTTATCAATTTCTTGGGGGGCTGTCTATTGGGTAGGCGATAAAGCATCTTGTATAGGGTCAGGAGTATATTCAAACTTTGAGTCAGCTCTCTGGGAAGCCGCGCTCAATGGGGATAAAGAAGATACCATTCACATAACCAAGGGTTTGGTTTATGACAAAAGTTACACTTTGTTAGACCCGTCTGGCGCGGCTCCGAAACTCACAATAATGGGGGGGTATGATGATTGTTTTGGAGAATCCAGTGGATACACCACATTAGGCGGTGGTTTAGGGAGTGTTTTAATGGTCAATGCCCATGATGGAAATGGTGTTGAGGTGATTTTAAAGAATGTTGAAATTACTGGTGCTGGCCAGTATGGAGTGGTTGCCAGAGGAGGGGTAAGTCTGATCCTAGATAATGTTGATATTAATAACAACGATTTATCGGGATTACAGGTACTCTATGGTGCCTCTGTTGAGGTGTTACAAAATAGCTCAATCAGATTGAATAGAAATTTAGATAATCTTCAAGGTGGTGGCATATTTTGCACAGGACTTGATTTTGTGACCAATGAAGGCTCATTGCTAGAGATCAGAGGATCCATCGATGGTAATTTGGCTGAGAATGGTAGCAATGTATTTGTTGGAAAAGATTGTGAGGTGGTGCTCCATGATGGTGCGCTGATAATAGGTGGTGGAATACACTCCGAAGGACAACCAACCAGTGGCGGAGGTATCTTTGTTGATAATGGTGGTGTGCTGCACTCTTTTGGTAAAAATGAACAAGTTTTAATCAGTCATAATGTTGCGACCAGTGGAGGCGGGTTGATGGTCAATGGTACGGGTCGGGCGGTACTTTATAACACCCATTTTGACAGCAACGAGGGTTCTATCGGTGCAGCAATGGTAGCGATAGGAGGAGGAGATTTCAGTCCTCAGGTGGTCATAGATAGAAATGATGATTGTGATTTGTTATATGGTTGTTCTGAGATAACTGATAGCCAATATCGACAGTCCGTTATTGTCGTGGATGATTCGATTTTGGAATTAAACAGAACAGTTATTAAAGGCAGCAACCAAACCTCTGCTGCTACATTTGGTGGTTTGGTACAAACTTTCTCGGATGGATTGATGCGATTGAACCGTGTTGGAATCATTCAAAATGAAGCGCTTAATGTGATGTATCAGTCTGAGGGGGTCATTGAGGCGACTCATATCACTGTGGCAGGAAATACAGGAGTTTTGGGCTCGTCTGAGCCATATTCATTAGCTGATGCGACTCATTTATCTGGTAACTCATTTTTTCACATAGAAAACTCGATCATCACAGACACCCAAGGAACAGATGTTGAGTACCCTGGGAGTGTGACAGGTAAGTGTAATTTAGTTGATGTTGCTAATAATACCTTTATTGGTATTAATGGTTTTCCTTCTGATAGCTATCACTTGGGAGAGCCAAATTTGATTGATGTTAGCAGTGGCGACGCCAGGCAACATGCACACTCTGATGGAGTGGATATGTGCCTTGAAGATGGTTTTTTATGGTCGAATGATCTTGATATAGAAAATCAATTGGCACCTGTTGATGTGATTTCTAATCCAGCAGGAATACCAGGTGAAGCAGGTGGTTTGTATGATGCAGGATTCTCTGAATTAGGCGACATCATTTTTCGTAATGACTTCGAATGAATTAATATTGCCAGAAATGTGGCATGAACTTTAATCAAAAAAGACCTCTTATGAGATATTTGTGTGGTCGTTCCAGACTTATATCAAAAAATATGTAAACAAATCATAAGGGCATGAAGTGTGTAGAAAGCTGAATTGCGTTTGTGAATAAATCAGGTGATGAGAACCCCGTTGTTACCCAGGGTTTATTAAAAGTTATTTTTTACGCAGAAAACGAAGCAGGGCTTGTGATGCGGAAGCAGGAAACATCGTTTCATGAATTTCATTGTCTAATTCAAGATATTCTATTCTTGCATTTGGTAAGTTTACCTTTAAAGATTCACTGAACTTTTTTGCATTTTTAGCCATGCACAGAATACAGGTATTGTTTAAATCTTCAGATTGATCATTTTGTGATGTTATTAATACAATAGGTGTCGCAGATGGTTGGTTACCCTTAAAATTAAAAATAGAACCGTTGTGATACCAAAATGATGGGTCGCTTAAGAGATAGTAATCAAAAATATAAGGTTTTGTTTTTAAAATAAAACCACCAAAAAGTCCACCAAAGGAATTGCCGGCGTATATTTCTTTTTCAGGGTTAATTCTGTATTTTGTTCGCAGAAATGGCATCAGCTCCTTCTCGATAAACAAAAGATACTCTCCAGCCCCTCCTGAGTGTTTTCGAGACTCATCTGAATGTCT
>CALLLZ010000475.1 GCA_938008005.1 uncultured Marinicella sp.
TATTGATTTCTTCATAAATTTTTAGTTTTGTGTTCCAAAGTATTTCACTTCGTGCTCACTAAATTTTTTATACTAATTGTAAATTTTTCAGTGGCAGTCTTCGATGTCTCTTGCCACTGGCGGCAAAGATCGCATTACATAAAGCAGGTGCGAAAGGCGGTAAACCGGGTTCGCCGACACCGGTTGGAATTGCATCACTTTTGATGATATGGGTATGGATGTCAGGAATTTGGTTGATGCGCGACATTTGGTAATCATGGAAGTTGCCTTGTTCTACTATACCTTCTTTAGCTGTGATCTCGCCGTAGAAAGCCAGAGATGCGCCGAATATGGCAGAACCTTCCATCTGAGATTTAACTCGATCAGGATTAAGAATTTTGCCTGCATCAATGGTCATATGGATGTCTTCTATTTTAACTTTGTTGCCATCAGTTGAGACTTTAACCACAACAGCAATATAGCTTAAAAAGCTACGCCAAGCAGCAACACCCATTCCAGTGTTTTTTGGCAAATTCTGTCCCCAGTTGGCTTTTTTGGCTGCCACTTTTATCACATTTTTTAAACGACTGGTTTCGGCTGGGTAAGTTTCAGCTGATTCGCCATAGTTACCATATTTGAATCCATCTGCACTGAAATCTTCAGTGCGGTCTTTACCAATTAAATCCAATAAAAAGTCTTTCGAATCTTCACCGGCGGCATGTGCCAATTCATCAACAAATGATGAGGCGGCAAATACATTGTTGATATTGGTTACTGATCTGACCCAACCAATGCGCATAAAAGTGTCGGTTTCACCCAGAGCGATTTTGATATTGGGTACATCGAACATCATGTCGCCTTGCCCCATGTCAACACTGCCAGCTGTTTTTGCAGCAGGATTAAATGTGGCTCCAATTGGGTGGTTCACCATGGCATGATACCAACTGTTGACGTTGTTTTTTTCATCTAATGTTGCCGTCAATTTTTGATAACTGGGGCTGTGGTAATAACCATGTTTGATTTCATCTTCTCGGGTCCACAAGACCTTAACGGGCAACTTGCTTTCATTGGCCAAAAAGGCCGCTTCAGCCACATAGTCTGGTTTAGACTTCCTACCAAATCCACCACCCAGTAAAGTCACATTAATTTGTATGTTGGCGGCATTCTCTTTAGGAATTTCCAATGTTGTCATCACATTGGCTTGTGCTGCTTGTGGTGTTTGAGTACATGCCCAGACCTCAACTACTTGGCTGTCATTGGCACCATTAATTCTGGCTGTGGCGGCCGGTGGTTCCATGGTGGCATGGGCTAATCCAGCCACATGATATTCCGCTTCGATGGTTTTGGTAGCAGCAGACTTGGCTTGTTCCATATCACCGCGTTTGCGGACCACTTCTTTGGGATTTTCTAAGGCTTTAACAAAAACCGCTTCATGATCATGGGTGTTATAACTGGCGTTGTTACCATGGTCCCATTCAATTTTAAGTGCTTCTCTACCTTTGATTGCAGCCCAGGTATTATTTGCAATCACCGCAATCCCTCCAAGCATCTTAAACGCTGCTGGTGGTGTTAATGCCGGCATTTCTACCACTTTAACTACGCCTGGAACCTTCATGGTTTCACTGGCGTCAAAGCTTTTAACGGTGCCAAATACCACTGGTGGTCTGGCAATCACAGCAGTTTTCATTCCGGGTATGTCTACATCAAAACCAAAAGTCGCGCTGCCATCAACAATGGCCTGGCCATCGAGGTTTTTCATGTTTTCTTTACCGACATACCTTTGTTCGTCTTCTGATTTCAGTATTAGACTGCTTCGTTCTGGAATGGTTAGTTTGCTAGCCACGTTGACCAGTTTTGCGAAATCAATGTGTTGTTTATTGGTGAGATTCAAGGCTTGGTGGTTGTGAATCTTAACCTTTTCAATGGGAATATCCCATATTTGAGCTGCAGCTTGTTGCAGCATAGTACGCATGATGGCACCCGCTTCTTTGAGTTTTAGGTAGTTTTTTCTGACACTGCGTGAACCATCGGTATTTTGACTGCCGTATTTAGCATCGCCTAAAGCTTGTTTGACAGTAACTCGACCCCAATCAGCTTCCATCTCATCAGCCACCAATAAGGGTAGGGTGCTGCGAATTCCTTGGCCCATTTCACTGCGATGTGAAATGATGGTGACCTGGCCTGTTTCATCCATCGCCACGAAAACATCTGGAGCGAAATGGATAGATCCGGAGCTATCAGCAAAGGCAGGTTTGAATTGAATGGCTAAAACCAAAGCACCTGAAGCCAGGCCAGTGCCTTGTAGGAATTTACGGCGATTGATCTTCTTAATCATGACAACTCCCCTTTAGCTTTTGGGGATTGTGATGCAGATTTGATGGCCGCGCGAATTCTGGGGTAGGTGCCGCAGCGACAGATGTTACCAGCCATGGCACCATCAATGTCTTCATCAGTGGGGTTGGGGTTTTGCGCCAGCAGGGCTGAGGCGGACATGATTTGTCCCGTTTGACAGTAACCACATTGTGCAACGTTGTGATCTAGCCAGGCTTGTTGTACAGGGTGATCACCTTTGTCGGATAAACCTTCGATGGTGGTAATAGATTTTCCTTTGGCGTAAGACATCGGAGTAATACATGAACGCATGGCTTGGCCATCAATATGGACTGTACATGCTCCACATATACCCTTCCCACAACCATACTTGCTGCCGGTTAGTTTTGCCACATCGCGCAGTGCCCATAATAAAGGCATGTCTTCAGAAACTTCAAGTTCGGTGAGCTTGCCATTGATGGTGAGTTTAGTCATTTTTGTACCCCGGAGATTGTTGTTTTCTTATAGTATATAACAAAAAGAATGCCCAATATTATTTGACCAAAAACATTTGTGATTTTTTTTACGATATAACTGAGTAATGTTTTCAGTCAAGCTATTGTAAGCTTAATTCGGCTATAATAACGAACGTTTGAAAGATAAAAAAAACTCATTTGGAAAACTTTGACTATATTGTAGTAGGTGCTGGTTCAGCAGGTTGTGTCTTGGCCAACCGATTGTCTGCTGATGGCAAGCATACCGTGTTGCTGATAGAGGCTGGAACAAGCGACTGGAACCCTTTGATTCACATGCCGGCAGGTTTGGCAAAGCTGGTCGGCATTAAATCCATTAATTGGTCGTATGAGACTGAGCCTGAGTCACAGCTCAATGACCGACAGTTATATTGGCCCAGAGGTAAAGTTTTGGGTGGTTCATCCTCTATCAATGCGATGTGCTATTGTCGTGGTCATCGTAAAGATTATGATTACTGGGAATCTCAAGGCAATGCAGGATGGGGTAGTGAAGATGTGTTGCCTTATTTTATGAAAAGTGAAAATAATCAACGCCTTGAAAATGAGTTTCATCAATCCGGTGGTTTATTATCGGTTACTGATCATAAATACACCAACCCCTTGAGTGAAGTGTTTATCGAAGCAGCTGGGCAGGCAGGTTATGAGCGAACCGATGATTTCAATGGTTTATTTCAACGTGGGTTTGGTTATTATCAAGTAACCATCAAAAATGGTCAGCGGCATTCAACAGCAGAAGCATTTTTAAAACCGGCAAAAAACAGGGGTAACTTAACAGTCTGGACCAAGACCATGGCTGAAAAAATTATTTTAGAAGGTAAAAAAGCCACTGGTATAAGGGTCAAAAGAAAAGGCCAGATTATAGAGCTTAAAGCCAATAAGGAAGTGATACTGTCTGGTGGTGCGATTAATTCACCTCAATTGCTGATGTTATCAGGTATTGGTGTTGCTGAAGAATTGGCGGAACACGGTATTGAGTGTAAACATAACCTTCCGGGAGTTGGTAAAAATTTACAAGATCATTTAGATGTTTGTCTGGTGCAACATTGTAGTCAAAAAATCACTTATGACACGGCCAGTGAATTGTTGACAGGATTGAAGTACTTCTTGTTTAAATCTGGGCCGGGTACTTCGAATGTGGCAGAAGCAGGTGGTTTTTGTCAAAGCCCATTAGCAGATGACGATCGACCTGATTTACAGTTTCATTTTGTGCCGGCTATGTTAGATGACCACGGTCGAAATCGATTAAAAGGCAATGGCTACACCTTGCACATGTGTGTTTTGCGCCCACAAAGTCGAGGTGAAATTAAACTTAAATCTGCTGAACCAGAAGATCATCCGCATATACAGGCGAATTACCTTGAGAACGAAGATGATCTGAAGTTAATGGTTGAAGGTTTTAAAATACAACGTAAAATTTTTGCTTCTAAAGCTTTCGATGAATATCGAGCCGATGAAATTTTTCCAGGCAGTCAAACTCAAAGTGATGATGAGATCATTGACTTTATCCGCAACAAAGCCGAATCTATCTACCACCCCATCGGCACCTGTAAAATGGGTACTGATGAGATGGCTGTGGTAGATCAGCAATTGAAAGTTCATGGTATTGAAAACCTCCGTGTGGTTGATGCATCAGCCATGCCAACCTTAGTTTCAGGTAACACCAACGCACCGACCATAATGATGGCTGAAAAAATCAGTGATGACATACTCAATAACCCATGATTGAATGCTGAATATCTTAGTCAAACGACTGCTGTGGGGCATCCCTGTCTTGTGGCTGGTTTTGACCTTAACTTTTTTCTTGCTGCGCGCTGCTCCAGGTGGCCCTTTCGATCAAGAGCGTGAGTTAACATCAGAAATGACGCAGTTGATTGAGCAGAAATACAATTTAAATCTATCGCTTACCCAACAATATGGGCAGTATTTAAAAGCCACTGTAAGTGGCGACTTAGGCCCTTCATTTCAATATGTGGATTATTCAGTCAATGAATTGATTGGACTGGGTTTACCAGTGTCTCTGAAACTGGGATTTTATGCTTTGTTATTGGCATTGTTATTGGGAGTTATTTTGGGTGTGGTGGCTGCTTTATATGCCAATAAATGGCCTGACTTGGTGGCCATGATTACGGCAGTCATAGGTATCAGTACACCTAATTTTGTGATAGCGCCGATGCTGATCATTTGGTTGGCAGTTTCTTGGCAGTGGTTGCCTGTTGGTGGTTGGTCAGGAGGTGGGTGGTCATACTTGGTGATGCCTGTTGTTACACTGAGTTTGCCTTATATTGCAGCGATTGCTCGCTTGGTTCGTGGTAGTTTGATGGAAATTTTAAACCAGCCTTTTATACGCACCGCTCGCGCGAAGGGATTGTCCCAAACCAGTATATTGTTTAAGCATGCTTTGCGGCCTGCTTTGTTACCTGTGGTTAGCTATTTAGGTCCAGCGGCGGTTGGGTTGATGACCGGTTCAGTGGTGATTGAACAAATCTTTGGTATTCCAGGTCTGGGTAGATACTTTGTTCAAGGCGCACTGAATCGTGATTATACTTTGGTGTTGGGTGTGGTTTTAGTGATTGGTGGGATGATGCTGTTGTTCAATTTGTTGGTGGATTTATTGTACCGGTGGATTGACCCCAGAATTGACCTTGAGCTAGATAAAAAAACTGGGGCAAGCCGATGAAACTAAAAGTGGGTTTGATGTTGTTGGTGGTTATTGTCTCAGTGGTGTTGCTTGGTCCTCTTTTTGCCAAACTTGACCCAGAAACGATCCATTGGGATGACATGGCGGTGGCACCTGATACAAGCTATTGGTTGGGTACCGACGTAATGGGGCGTGATTTGTATATTCGCACTTTACAGGGTGGTCAGATTTCTTTGATGGTTGGTTTGTTAGCCACATCAGTCAGCGTGTTGATTGGTGTACTTTATGGCATGTTGTCTGGTTTTTTTGGTGGTCGAGTTGATGTCATTATGATGCGTTTGGTTGATGTGTTTTATGCTTTACCGTTCCTTTTTTTGGTGATTTTGTTGATGGTGTTTTTTGGTCAGCAATTGTGGTTATTGTTTGCAGCCATTGGCTGTTATTTATGGTTAGATATGGCGAGGATAGTTAGGGGGCAAACTTTGATGCTCAAAGAGCAGGCTTTCATTGAAGCCAGTTTTGCATTGGGTCAAAATAACAAAAATATATTACTTAAACATATCCTACCCAATTTAAAAAGTGTGGTGATTGTCTATGCCACATTGATTATTCCGCAGGTGATTATGATTGAATCGTTTTTAAGCTTTCTGGGTCTGGGAGTACAAGAGCCGATGACTTCTTGGGGGTCACTGGTTAATGAAGGAGCCAATAACATGGAACTGGCACCTTGGTCATTGTGGTTTCCTGCTTTATTTTTATCATTGACACTGGTAGGATTCAATTTGGTGGGGGATGGTCTCAGAGATCGCTGGGATCCCTCGATGAAACAGTCATGAAAATACTTGAAAAAATAAAGCTCAAACATGCAAAAGCCATATGAATAAAGCAGATCAACAACCTTTGCTGCGCTTACAAGATTTGTCGGTGGAATTTAACACCATGCATTCACAGGTTAAGGCAGTTCAACAGTTGAGTTTTGATGTAAATATGGGTCAAACCATTGGTTTGGTGGGTGAGAGCGGTTCTGGTAAATCGGTCACAGCGCTGTCTATTTTAGGTTTGATTCCCGAACCGCCCGGAAGAATATCAGGTGGTCGTATCGAATTTGAAGGCAATGATTTGTTGTCAATGTCAGAAAAACAGTTGCAGAAAATTCGTGGTAACGACATCTCAATGGTGTTTCAAGAACCCATGACGTCTTTGAACCCAGTTTTCAGGGTGGGTTTTCAAATCGCAGAAGTGCTGAGGCTGCACAAAAAGCTCAGTAAAAAACAAGCTTGGAAGCGCACTGTTGAATTAATGGATTGGGTGGGTATTCCAGAACCCCTGCGTCGATCCAGGTCATACCCGCATGAATTATCAGGTGGTCAAAAACAACGAGTGATGATCGCCATGGCGATTGCTTGTGAACCGAAATTGTTGATCTGTGATGAACCCACCACGGCCTTGGATGTGACAATTCAGAAACAGGTTCTGGAATTGTTACAACGGTTGCAGAAAGATGCTGGTATGAGCATGTTATTCATCACTCATGATTTGGGTGTGATTGCCGATTTGGCAGATGAAGTGGTGGTTATGTATCGCAGTAAAAAAGTCGAACAAGCGGCCACAACAGAAATTTTTAATAATGCACAACACCCTTATAGCAAAGGGTTGCTGGCATGTCGTCCTAAATTGAATGATAACCCCAAACGTTTATTAACTGTGGCAGACTTTATGAGTGCTGCGGGTGAAGAATTAACCCCAGCCACAGAACAGTTTGAACCTCAATTAAAAACAGACAAACCATCGGCAGATGTGCTTTTAACCGTAAATAAGCTCAAAACCTATTTTCCAATTAAATCAGGATTTTTTGGCCGCATAAAATCTCATGTCAAAGCTGTAGATGATGTCAGTTTTAAGGTGCACAAAGGTGAAACCCTGGGTTTGGTGGGTGAGTCAGGCTGCGGTAAAACCACTTTGGGCCGTACCATCTTGCGTCTACAAAAAGCCGACAGTGGTTCAGTGGTTTATGATGGTGTTGATGTGTTTGCACAAAGCAGTCAAGCCATGCGTAAACTGCGTTCAAGGATGCAAATCATTTTTCAAGATCCATATGCTTCATTGAACCCAAGGATGACTATTGGCCAAACCATCATGGAACCTTTGAATATTCACCGATCACAAGACAGTAAACAGCAGCGTTGGGAGCGAGTTGTAGAGTTAATTAAGCAGGTCGACCTTAATCCTGACCAACTTAATCGTTATCCTCATGAATTCTCAGGTGGGCAGCGTCAGCGCATTTCAATTGCCCGTGCTTTGGCAGTTGAACCTGAATTTATTGTCTGTGATGAATCGGTCTCTGCGTTGGATGTTTCGGTGCAAGCCCAGGTATTGAATCTGTTACTCGATTTACAAGAACAACATAATTTGACTTATATCTTTATTTCCCATGATCTTTCGGTGATTAATTTTATTGCTGACCGCGTTGGTGTGATGAAAGAAGGTAAAATTGTTGAATTGAACACCGCTAAAGAGATCTATCGCAATCCACAGCATGCATATACCCGGAATTTACTTGATGCGATACCTAAGTGTGTGCCTAAGATTATCAGTTAAGCTAATGTTGAAGCTTACAGAGTAAAAAAATATCATTGTCAGTATTTAAATAATGTATATTCCAACAAAAAAAGATTTTAAAGTAGATAAGGGTAAAGGGTGTTTGGATCAATGGCGTGTTTGGGAACATTTTGGTGGATTAGATATTGAGGAAGCTTATAAA
>CALLLZ010000476.1 GCA_938008005.1 uncultured Marinicella sp.
AAAAATGTCAGCAGCCATGTTTGGATTAACAGGAAAAGAAGCCAAACAAAAAATAAGTAAAATGATTGAGTTTGCAGATATTGGTGAATATGTGTATGAGCCGGTAAAGAATTACTCTTCAGGTATGGTTGTGCGTTTAGGTTTTTCAGTGATAACGCAAACTAAACCAGAGATACTCATTACGGATGAGGTATTGGCTGTCGGTGATGAAGGTTTTCAATTAAAATGTTTGAATTGGATTGATACGTATCTAAAGCAAGGTGGAACTTTGTTGTTGGTATCCCACAGTATTTATCATGTGAAAAAATTATGTAGCAAAGCCATTTGGCTAGAAAAAGGCGAAGTAAAAGAAGCTGGGGATGTTTTTGCCGTGACCCAAGCATATCAAGAACATATTGCTGATAATTCTTCTTTCCCTACAGGAGAAACTGTAAATAGATCTACTTATCATATACATGATGCCAGTATTAGATTAAACGATAAAAATGTTGAAGAAGTACCATTTGGAAGTGATATAGAATTAACTGCTCTAGTTTATTCACCAGATGGGCAAATGCCAGGAATTTGTATCGGTATAGCCACTCAGTCTGATATACCAGTATATGGTACCTATTCTGAATTGCATCAAGCTAATCCATATTTGAACGATGAAGGTTTTGTGGTTTATGATTTAAAAATACCAAAGTTGAAACTGTTACCGGGTTTATATGACTTCAAATTTCATACCATGACACCAGATAACATTCAAATGATTGATACATTTAAAAAACAGTTGAGAGTGACCGGTAGGAGCAGAGAACAGGGAACATATCAAATTGAAACAGAGTGGAAATAGCTTGAATATCCAAATAGTGATGCCAATCTTCAATGCATTTGAAGTGACTAAAAATGCGATTAAAGCGTTAATGAGACATAATCAATATGATGATGTCATATTGATTAATGATGCTTCCACAGATGCAAGAATAGAAAGCTTATTTGAAAACCTGCCAATTTCATGGAAAGTGATACATAACAAAGAGAATATTGGTTTTGTAAAAACGGCTAACATCGGTCTAAAACAAAGGGAATCACACAGCATATTGCTAAACTCCGATACGGTTGTAACTAGGAACTGGTTGCAAAGATTTGAACAAGTGGTTAACACAGTAGATTCTTTGGGGACAGCTACACCTTGGTCTAACAATGCAGAAATTTGTTCATTACCAATAACGTTAACCACAAATCATATACCAATAGATTTGAATCAATTAGCGTCAGAACTTTATCAGCTACACCTACCCCATTATCCAGAGTTGCCGACAGCGGTGGGCTTTTGTATGTTGATAACTGAGCAAGCGAAGAAAAAAGTGGGTTATTTTGACGAAGCCACTTTCGGTATGGGCTATGGTGAGGAAAATGATTACTCATTAAGAATTAGCTCCAAAGGATTAAAAAATGTACTTGTTGATAATTGTTATGTGGCACATATTGGAAATCAATCTTTTAAAGAAAAAGCGTTAAAACCGGACCAGAATACCATGGATAGATTGCTGGTCAAACACCCTCAATATAAGGAACTGATACAAAAATTTATCGAAAAAGATCCATTAGCTGAATTAAGGCAATCAATCATTGCTAAAATAACGGTTTTTTAATCAGGAGCTTCATGTCTGACTCAGACTTAATATTTACAGGAGAAAGGTTTTTACCTGATTGTGAAAGAGAGATCTGGTATGAACATTTTCATCGCTATACCATGGCTATTGGTTTTGCTGAGGGTAAAAAGGTGCTTGATGCGGCTTGTGGTGAAGGTTATGGCAGTCATTTACTCGCACAAAAAGCAGATTCAGTAGTGGGTGTTGATGTTTCTGAGACCGCTATTAAACATGCCAGCAAACAATACCAACAAAGTAATTTAAGTTTTGTTGTTGCAGATGTGTTAAAAATGAATTTTGCAGACAGCAGCTTTGATTTGGTGGTTTCTTTTGAAACCCTGGAGCACTTAAGTGAGCATGAAGAGTTGCTGCAAGAGTTTAAACGGGTACTTAAACCAGAAGGTGTTTTGTTGATATCAACACCTGATAAAAAAGAATATTCAGACAAAACTGGATTTGATAACGAATATCACGTAAAGGAATTGTACCGGCATGAGTTTGATGATTTACTCAAGGAATCATTCATACACAATCATTGGTACGGTCAAAAAATGATGTTCACTTCATCAATTTGGAGTTTAGATCAAGATGAAAAACAAGCACTGGAAACTGTACAGTTTGATTGTTTAGACACTGAAAAAAAAATAAGCGATAAACCATTGTTCAATCCAGTGTATTTTATTGTTGCGGCCAGCGATGCATTGATTGAACAACAAAAACAAATTGATTTATATAGTTTCACAGAACAAGCAGAGCAAATTTACGGGCATTATAATGCGGTAATTCGTGCACATATCAATGCAGAGAAAGATTGTGAAAAACTTAATGCTCAACAACTAGCCTGGAAACAACACCCTATCATTGGACGTTGTATAAAATGGTTTGGTAAGGAATAACGATGGAATTTGAATTTAACTTTGGCGAACAACAAATCAGTAAACCTGTACCTGTTGATTCAACATTATACGCTTCTGTTGCAGGAACGGTGCAACAGCTTTCAGCAGAAGAACTGGTGTTTATGGAGCATCAAACAGGCCAAAACCATGTAATGACAATGCAGGTTTTACAAGCCATGGGTTTGACGCAACAATTCAAGCCCATGCATGAACATATCCAAGTCATAGAAGCTAACATTGCTGAGCTTAAAGGCCAAACAGCAGCCATTGATAAGGTGTTGGGCTTTTTAAAAAATAAAGGTTTGATCATCAGCCAAGATCAATGGTTAAATAAAATCAAAAAAGTAGAAGCAAAAGACAGGGAGATACCATATGCAGGTATGGTGATCAGAACATGTCAAAGGCCTGATAATTTACAACGCTTACTTGAATCATATGCCAACTATATCCAAACTCATGGTGGTGATGCCAACGTATTGGTTTTTGATGATTCAGGCGATCAGAAATCTCAAGATGCCAATCAAAAGATTTGTCAAGCGGCAAAAGTAAATGTTAAATACCATGGTAGTTCATGGCAGCAACAATTTATAACCATGTTGAAAGAACAGTTTGTTGGGGCAAAAAAACAGATTGACTGGTTGTTAGCTGAAAAAAATGGATTCACAGGCGGTCGAGTTTGGAACCTGGCATTATTGGCTTTGGCGGGTAAGAAGTTTTCATTTTATGATGATGATTATTTAATCCAGCCTAGAAAAGCGGAAAAATACAATGTGCATGAAGTAGATTTAGCCG
>CALLLZ010000477.1 GCA_938008005.1 uncultured Marinicella sp.
TGGTGTAAATTTTCTCTTATGGTTACGTGATTAATATCAGTTTTCGGTTGATTTTTCAGTAAAAAGTCAATCATGACTTGCTCAAATAAGCTGTTGGCTTCGTCTATAGGTATTTGGTTTAACATGACTGATTTCCAATAAGAATGAAATGCATCTACTATTTGGATTATTCTTAAGTCTTTGGTATTGTAATCATATGACTCTTCTTTAGTGATGAAACGATCATAGAATCTTTTTTTAGTCAATTTGTTTTCAGGAGTGAGCTTATTGTCATTGATACCATCCAAGATGTTAAACACTTGATCAAGCTCACCTCGCTGTGCAAGAACATAGATTTTACCAAAGTCGAACATGAGCCTATCGTTGTCAAAGTTCTTATCCATTACGCCATGACAAGAAGCAAGAATTAACAAAAGTAAACCGCCAGAAATAATATTGATGTATTTATTTGAAATCATGGCAACAAATATACCTTAAGAAATTTGCAATTAATTGTATGAGATTAACCTTTTGTATTCCGATAGCAATTTTCTAGGGCTGGTTCCATAAACATTCTTGAAGGATTTTGAAAAATGTGATTGATCATAAAAACCTGTTTCTAGTCCTATTTTGGTTAACTGATATTTATTTGAAATCAACAGATCAAAAGCTTTTTCTAATCTTATGTGGCGAATATATTCACTGATTCTAACCCCTTTGATTTGTTTGAACTTCCTGCATATATAGTTAGGGTGAACACCAGTAACATGAGACAAGTCTTTGAGTTTTATAGATTGGTCATATTGGTCATTGATGTATTCAGTAATTATTTTGTACCAAAATGGTGTAGGACTGTATGAATGATCATCGCAGCTTTGTATCAACGATTCTGAAATTAACCAATCCAATTCATCTGGCTTGTATTTGTTAATATACGCAGCGCAAATTTTTTGCATGCCAATACGTGCTTGTTCTAGGTTGAATTGATTAAAAACGGTTTTATAACTGTCCTCGTCCGCATCATTCAAAATTTCTATATTAAAACAAACACCTTTTTTCTTTATAAACTGGTTGCTGTGTTGATAACTTGCAGGTCTGAATACAACTTGACCGCACTCGATGGTGTGGGCTGTCGTTTCTCCAAATTCATGATATGGGCAGCCAAGGTTCATCGATAAATATGAATTTTCGTGACTGTGTAGTGGAAGCTTAATTTCGGGTTTATATGTAGTTATTGAAACAAAATAATTCTCAAGTTTTTTTTCAACAACAGCATTTCCGTAATAGTTTTCAGCAATTAATTTCATAAGCAGAATAAAAAATAACAGATAAATTCTGACCGACTAAGAAACGTTTTAGTTTGCATGTTTTTTAATTCAGTCACAACAATCTTTCATACATTAATATATTTTTAGAGTCATCGTATTAAATAAAATACTTAAACGCAATTAAATGCCAATCCGGCTTGAACTAGATATGCTGTCTAAGTAAGCATCATTAATTAATAATGATGCCACTGACTTTAAGCATATTAAAAAACAATCGCCTAATTTTTTAAAAAGATTTGGCCAATTTTTGGCAAGTGTAAGAAAGAAGGCACCTGTTAATCCTGAAAAGATCAGCTTACCAGATGCAGTGGTGTTCAAAGATATTGATAAAAACGTTGTGCAACAATAGTTATAATTCATTGTGGCTTTATGCCACAGCAAAACAAAATTATTAATCAATCGGCTGGATTTCGGGGGAATATTCTTGCGAATGAATCCCAAAAGAAGTCATAGCTGAGACTCTTGGCAAACATTAAAATGACATATAAATCAGATAATCTGATTCTTATAGGAGCAATAGCTCCAACAACAACTCCAGGTTGGATTGAGGCCGGCCTCCATCTATTAGCTGGGCTTGAATTTGGTGTTTCGGAATTGAACAATAACGGGGGGATCGATGGAAGGCTCATTAAATTATTGGTACGGGACAGTGCTGCCAACCCTCAAAAGGCTTTGAACTTAGTGGAAGAGTTGGTAGATTTAGGAGTAATGGCAATTATTGGTGAATACCATAGTGTGGTTGCCAAAACCATAGCAGAAAAAGCAGATGAATTAAATGTACCATTTCTCTGTACATCTGCAGTTATCGATAATTTATTTGAAAAACCTTCTAAGTGGATTGCCCAACTTCCTCAAGTACAATCGAATGGATGGAAAGTTTATGCTGAATTTCTTATCAATAATGGGCACAAAAATATTGCTTTGGCTACTTCTCCAAGTATTTATTGGAAAGCAGGAGCTCATATTCTGCATGAGCGGTTGAGCAAACACGATGGTTCTATCGTTGAGTTTGATACACAATTAATAGCTCCTGCCGAACTATGTGATAAAGTTATTGAAAGTAGGGTAACGGCTGTACTTCTTCTGATAGGTTATCCAGACCCTGTGATACCTTTGGTCAAGACTATACGAAACGACGCGCGGCTTAAAAATATTTTGATTGGGGCTCCAGCAGGGCAGCCCGAGTTCAACGGTTGGGTTAATTCACTAGGTAGGAATGGTTCGTCAATTCCATTTTTACGTTATATGCCTAAAAAATTGAACTCACTTGGACAGTATGCGTTTGAAGAAATACATAAGGTCTTACATGAAAAACCTTCGTTTGTTGCATTGGAAGGGTATGATGCTATTCACCTATTGTCTAGAATTATGGGCTTATATGGAATCAATCGAAATAGTATTGCCGAATCATGGTCACAGGTAATCATAAACGGGACACGCGGAGAGATTAAATTATCACAAAGTCCGGAAATGAATTTATGGCAGTGGCAAGAAGCTCCAGTTCAAGTAGTAGATAGGGACCCATTTAATCCAAATCAATTTAGAATTCTACATTCGATATAAAATTGCATTAATTGTTTTGCTGTTAAAACAACAAATGTTTGCCAATAACTCAATATTAGGACGGTAAGTAATCATTTTATTTGAACGGTGTTAACGATCTCCAGTTTTTTACCATATCGTCATACTCTATGGGTTTTCAGTTGGGTTGGCTTTATGACCATGACTCAGCTTCGTTATCTTATAATGTGATTATTCTCATTTATTCTGGTTTCTGACATTAGTTATTAATTAATGAAGCAGCTGACTTTAAATATGTTAAAAAACAATCTGCCCAATTTAAAAAAAATGATTTGGCCAATTTTGGCAAGTGTAAGAAAAAAGGCACCTGTTAACCTTGAAAAGATCAGCTTGCCAGATGCGGTGGTGTTCCAAGATATCGATATAAACGATGAACAACTGCGAGCCTTTAGATCCATGTTTCCGTATCTACTTGGTGAAATGCCCTTAAGCTATCTATATACATTAGCGCAACGGGCCCATTTGTATCAAATGTCAAACCCGGTATTTCCTTTTAAATTACCGGGTATTGTGCATTTAGATAACCAGATGCAGTGCGTGCACCCGTTGGATGGTTCAATGGTTTTTAACATGGAGCAAAGTGTTTCTTTGTCATCAATTTCAGCCAATGGTGGTGAGAAAATTATAGCTAAAACTGATTTTTGTCAACTTCAAAAGCGTTGTGTGGAAGTAAAAAGTACGTATTTAATCCGTACAAAAAAAATGGGAAGATCAAAGACCAGAAAACAGCCTGTGTTGTTGCCCAAAGGCAGCAAGTTGATACAAACCTTAGATGTTCAGAGTAATGCAGGGCGTTTATATGCTCGGGTATCTG
>CALLLZ010000478.1 GCA_938008005.1 uncultured Marinicella sp.
CTACGCAAAAACATTTGAAGGATTTAAATCAAGAATACTGGCTAAACTTACTGCCTTGACTGTTATTCAGTGGATTAATCACTTGGAAAACAGACATATTAACAACTTGAAAATTAAAATCGCCTAAATGCACTACGGGTAATATTCTTTAAAATATAAACGATAAATACACCCTATTTATGCCATGAGGAAATCACATTATTCTTGAAGTTATTAATATAACTTTAACAAGTAGCTGAGGGTTGAATTCAAACAACCCTCAGTGCTACTGTTAAAAAGTAGAGGTACGGTTGATTTATTTATTCACATTCAACGCCTGAAATACCAGTTAATTTGATAGCCTGTGAGTTTTTAACCCCATCAACTCCATCAATTTTAAACACAGCCGCCCTACAATCATTAAAAGTGATTTCTAACGAGCCCCACACAGAAGTATTATCAGCTGGAGAAGCTGGGACAGCAAAAGTACCACCTGTTAATTCAACCAACGTTAAATTAATCGCTTCTTCAAAGTTCAATTCACCCGTATATATGTCTGAAACCAACCATAAACGTTCGCCTTGATCATTGTAGCCATAAAAATAGACCAATAAACCACTGGTTGTATAGATGATGTTATAACCCTCTCCATCTAGTGCTGGGTCAAACCATAAACCACTTAAACCCGCCGGCTGAGTCACTGCAACAAGGGGCTCAACATCCAGCTGAATCCGATTGATTATACCGCTGTTGTAATTGGTCACATAAATTTCACCAGGTTGGTTACCGGTTGTCACTCCTGCTGGACCATTTAATTGAAAACTCCCCCCATCCCCTGTGGCCCCTGGGCCTACCACTATTTCAATATCACCATCCATACTCACTCTATAGATGCGGTTATCAGGAAATCCTGGTGCATATAAATAACCGTCGAGAAATGTAAAATGACCTAAGCGAAAACCTGGTGCAGAGATTGGCAAGCTGGCGAATAAGCTGGTATCGCCATTCGGCGTATAACGAAAAATTTCAGCAGTCCTTGAGTTGCTGAAATAATAATTACCATCACTGTCAAAAGCAGATGCCAAAGGGTCTCTGGCTATATCTCCATTGATCAATAAACTAGACTCACCAGTTTTGGTCAATTAATAGACACCACCGCCACCAGATGAGGATGATCCAACATACAGCGTACCATCTGGTGCCTCTGCTACATTCCCTGGACTTCTGATGGCTGTTGTTAGCACCTCTTCCTGACCATCAGTGTTAATTTTGATAATCCTACTTGCACCTAAGTCAGCCACGTAAATATTACCTTCAGAGCCTTCAGTCACACTTAAGAAATACGAACCTCCTGTTAGCAATGTGGATTGATCACCTTCACTATTAAATCGAATTACTTGCCCTCGTTCAGCAGTGGTGGCAAGAAAATCATCACTCTGTGTTCGCTGTATACCATCGAACCTTTGACCTGTGACTACCACTTCAATACTCGCCGCCAGGCTGTTTATTGAAATAACCAATAATAAAATTGTTATTACTTTCATGTTTGAACCTCTTGATTAATTTAACGGTTGGATAAAACAGTTTCTTGTACTGATACGATTTAATCCACCCAAGAGTGCTCAATGCATGTAATCACGTGACGAATGCAGTGTTTCTTGAGATTAACTTGTTTTTTGGGCTTTGTCGTGCATTTGTCTGATAGATGTCGAGAAAAAACACAATCACTCTCTTATGCTTTAGTTCTTTTAATACAATCAATAACAAACAGAGGAACTACATATGAAACATATAATTGCGATGCTCTCATTATTGTGTCTAATCATCAATACCAGTGATGCCCAACAACTACCTGCGCATGTAGATTTTCAGGAGTTGGGCATCAGCTTTGATATTCCAACTGGCTGGAGCGGTTATATTGAGGGTGAAGCCATACTGATGGGTCACAAGTCCATTCCAGGCCTTATCATCATGACAGAAAATTTTGCAAGCAACATCACTCAGTTAAAGCAGTTGGCGTCACAAGGGATTGTTGATCAGGGAATTCAGCTTAAACCAATAGGTGAGTTTAAAGTGACTGGCACAAATCGTTTAGAAGGTTTTTACCAAGGCAGTTTTAATGGAGAAACTGTCAAAGCCTTCGCACTGGCAATAATCGACCAGAAAGGTAAGGGTGTGAATATCATCAGTTTGACAACAACCAATCAATTCAGTCAACAACAGGTCACTGAAGCCAATAAACTAGCCGCATCTATTAAGTTCAGCCAAGCTGCTGATTCAGTAAAGACTCAAGAATGGAAACAATATATTGTTGGTCAAAAGTTAACCTACATGCATACATCTGGGGGCAGTGATTATGGCGGCGGCTATTCTGGCACTTCAGACAAAATTGAAATCAAGCTGTGTCAGAATGGACGCTTCTCATTTTATGCCAACTCTCACAGCAGCTTTGATGATTCTGCTGGAATGGGTTATGTCAATGGCAATGAGAGTAATTCAGGTCAGTATGAAATATCGACACCTGGTAAAACAACATTTTTGTTCTTGAACTTTGATGATGGCAAAGTATCTGAATACGCTTTAACCACCAATACTCAAGATCATACTTTACTTAATGAACGCCGTTATTTTGTCACTGATTTTGATTCTTGCAACTGAAATATTAGCTGTTATTAACTTGTTTAAATATTTCAGGCATATCAAGTCGATGTAAGGCTTTAAAATCAAACAGCTCGGTATCGCACATATGTGATGGGGTGATACTACTCATGGCCTTAGCAATGTTATTGATACGCCCAGGTTGGATTTTATCCCATTGCATCAACATATGCTTAATCGCTTGTCTTTGGAGGTTTTCTTGAGAGCCACATAAGTTACAAGGAATGATCGGATAGTTTTGCTGCTCCGCATAGGTGATGATGTCTTTTTCACGAACATAGGCCAAAGGACGTATGATCAGATGCTGACCGTCATCACTGAGTAATTTAGGTGGCATAGTTTTTAACTTTGCACCGAAGAACATGTTCAAAAACAAAGTCTCAACCATGTCATCTTGATGATGCCCCAAAGCAATTTTAGTACAGTTTAATTCATCTGCCACCCGATACAAAATACCGCGGCGTAACCGTGAGCACAACCCACAAGTGGTTTTACCTTGAGGAATGATCTCCTTAACGATGGAATAGGTGTCTTCTTCTATGATTCGAAACTCTACGCCTTGCTCTTTAAGATAGGCCGGCAACACATGTTCAGGAAAACCTGGTTGTTTCTGATCTAAGTTCACAGCCACCAATTCAAATTTAAAAGGTGCCTTCTTCTGTATCAACTGTAACAATGACAACATCGCATATGAGTCTTTACCTCCAGACAAACAAACCATGATGCGATCACCGGCTTCAAGTAAACCAAAATCGCCAGAAGCTTTGGCAATTTGACGCCTTAGTTTGTGTTCGAGTTTGGTTAAATCTGTGTTGTCTTTAAGCATATTGCTGATTTATGAAGAAATGAGGTGAACGATAGGGTAAAATTTTAAGACATTCAACTATTTTTTAAATTATCAACACTTTAATTCAAAGTGAAATTATTGAACATATTACAATTGAATCATAAAGCGCTAAAGTTATTCCTTAATTTGTATCAGCCACTGATAAGCCGCTGATAATTTTCATCCAAACCGCTGTACTAAGATGGGAGAGAAGTCACCGCGATTGTAGCCCTCAGTCAATATTTTTTGACAATAATTTGAGGGTAAAGCAATTGTAAAAAATCAACGACTGGCAAATAATACTTATGATGACATAAATGATTATTGGTTTTGTTTTATTTGTTCATCGATATAACATGAGTAATTTAAAAATTGTAACAACATCGATGAATTCTAAAATCATTTACCTATTATTATATTTCACTCTCTTTTCTCAAGCTTTTGCTGGAGGTGGCGACTACATTTTTGCGAATAGCTTTCAAGAAAAATGTACTGGAAATGCTGGAGATTTATCAAACATTCCTGCTAATTCAGCTTTTATTGTGAATTGTGATTACAAACTTGATTCAACTGAAATTGCATTAGCTGAAAATGTCGAACTAATTTATGAAGGGGGGACGATTGAAAATGGTGAGGTGGGTTTTAGTTTAAATGGATTGATTGACCCTGAATTATTAAACCATACATTAACAGTAGTTGGTGATGTATCACTAAATCATCCTGTATTTAATTTCAGAAAAAACAGGTGGCATATTGTTGAAGGGAGTGTTGATGACGATGATGCATTGGCAAACAGAGTTAATTTCCAACATATAATCAATTTGGTCTCTGATCTTAATGGTAACATTTTTAAGGTTATATCATTAGATGCTTTCTTTAAAGTAGGTGGCTTTGGTCCTGCAAATGTGACACAGCATTTTAGTATTAATTTACCTTCAAACTTCGAATTTAATATGAGCCCCTCTACTCATTTAAGGGTTCAACCAACCAATGACCCGTTTTTAAAGTTGATTCAGGTTTATGAGAGACAAAATGTAAGGATTTCGGGAGGCAATTTATACGGTGATAGAGAAGAGCATGACTATTCACCTGTTTTTGATCCATTTGGAACTCCAAGGCATACTCATGAATGGCCAGGCTTGATTGTAGTCCAAGGTTCCAAGGATATTGAAATTGATGGCGTTTATATGGCTAATTCCACGGGTGATGCCTTTATAGCAGGTGCTGCTGCAGGGTTCAGGACAGATCCTGAAAATCCGTTTAATGATAGAGTTGTCCTTAAAAACTCTATCATTGATGGAGCTAGGAGAAATGGGATAAGTATAACGGACGGTTCAAACATTGTTATCGAAAATAATATTATTAAAAATACAGGTTTAGGTGAACCTTTAATCGATGAAGAAACTGGTGACGTAATCATAAGTTCGGCAGGGGTTGCACCACGATTTGGAATTGATGTTGAGCCGTTTATTGGTTACAACGATGATGGAAGTAGAATCTTTTTTGAAAAGGTAGAAACTGTATTTATAAGAAACAATGAATTCAGAAATAACAAAGCAGGTTCAGTTATTGACTATAGTGGTATTGATGTCACCATCGAGGGCAACTATGCTGAACGAGGATTATATGCAAACTTTGGTACTGGTACTAAATTCCTAAACAATACCTTGGTTGCCAATGAAAGTGAAGGAGTTTTAGCTGTAACAGGTATTACTCCCCCAAGTAGAATTGTGAATATAAATGGTGAGCCAGTTGAATTTTCACGTGACAGTGAAATTCGAAATAATTACATCTCAGGGTTTATCTTTGGAATGGATATAAAAGGAAGGGATATATTGATTACAGACAATGAAATCACAAAATTTAGAACAGCTGGGATTAAATTCAGTAATAGTCCTGAAAATATTACGTTGATTGATAATGTATTAAGTAATCCTGACACAGCAGATGACACGTATCGAGATACTATTGGAGTTCAAGGTACAACTGGCGTCGCAAAAGGCATCACATTTGACAATATTTCTATTAAAGTCCCACGAAGACCTTTACAGTTTATAGATCATAACAACCATAATTTAGAAAATGAGTTTAAAACAAAATTTATAAATTCAAGATTTGAATCATTACAAAACTATGATGTTGATGTTTTTAGAAGTATTGGGCTGCAATTCTTTAGTAACCACTTTATAAACTCAACCATCAATGCTGTAGACTCAGATGTTGAGGAAAGTGACAATATATTCGATTAATAAACACATGGCCATGTGTTAAGTTTGGTCATGAATTATTTACATTAAGCTCACTCTTAATTTAAAAAAGTTAGTGGGCTTATTTTTTTAGATCATTTTAATATGAACAGTATGAATAGAACAGTAAAAATAGTATGTATACTATTGATATCATATGCTATGTTTTTTACATTTCAGTATTATATTTTTTCGGATTTAACAACAAGAGTTAATGCCTATATTAATAACATTGGTATTAGTTATTTCATTAAATCTCTAGTTATTGGAATACCTTTATTCATTGGAGTTGGAGTAATACACAATTTCAAAGACTTCTTTAAAAGTTTAGGTCTTAATAAATCTATTTTGAAGGTTCTGGTCTTTTCATTTATATGTACATTTCCAATGTTAATTGGGTACTCTATACTTTTTGATCTTAATCCAGAAATAACAATTACAAGCATTGTTACTGGCGCTATTATTGCTGCTTTTATAGAAGAATTATATTTTAGAGGGATTCTATTTGGTCAGTTATTTAGATTTACTAAAATTGGATTTATTCCAGCAATATTCGTTGGTTCGTTAATTTTCGCTTCAGCTCATCTATACCAAAGTCAAGAGCCATTAATTTTAATTGGGATTTTTCTTACAACTTTTGTAGGAGCAATTTTATTTGCTTGGGTATATGTAGAATGGAATTACAATCTATGGGTTTCAATTTTTTTACACCTATTCATGAATTTATATTGGATACTCTTTTCTGTATCTAGTAATGCTTTTGGAAATATGTATGCCAATATATTTAGGGTACTTACTATAGCCTTAATTATAGGGTTAACGATACTTTACAAAAGAAAGAAAGGAATTAAATTTGAAATAAATAAAAACACTATATTAATAAAAAAATAGCGACATCAGCGTGAATTAATCGAGGCGTTCTCAGTCTCAAGTGCTAAATCATTATTAGCAGATGAATTGTTGTTGGCTGTGTACCCATACTGGTCCAGCTACTTAATAGCCTGGTAATAATCAGGCTCATAAAATTTAAATTGATACAAGTTCGAATTTGAATGGTGCTTTCTTCTGAGTCAGTTGTAAAAATGATAACATGGCATAAGAGTTTTTACCTCCAGATAAACAAACCATGATGCGATCACCTGCTTCAAGGAGACCAAAATCACCGGATGCTTTGGTAACTTGACGACTAAGTTTGTGTTCAAGTTTGGTAAATTCAGCGTTGTCTTTAAGCATATTGCTGATTTATGAAGAAATGAAGTAAACGATAGGGTAAATTTTAAGGTATTGAACCATTTTTTTATTTAGCCATGAGTTTAAGCCAAAATGAAATCAGTGAGCATTTTAGACATAAAGTGCCAAAGGAACTCTAAACTTGCATCTGCCATTTATAAGCAGAGATATTTAGCCTCGAACAAATTTTTTTGTCGACTATAGTTTGTGGGTGAAACAAGTGTGGAATTCACAATTAATATTAATGGCTACACAAACAATTACTTGTTTTGTTTTTTTTGATGCACAGCATAATATATAGCATATTTATTTGTTTGCAATGTCTATGAATTCTATAATCATTTTTCTATTTCTAAGTATAAATAAATTTTCTCAGGTCATTGCTGGAGGAGATTACATTTTTTCGAATAATTTTCAAGAAAAATGTACCGGGAGTACTGTGGATATATTAAATATTCCTTCCAATTCAGACTTTATTGTGAATACTTTATTGTGAATTGTGATTATAATCTTGACTCAACTGAAGTTGCTTTAGCTGAAAATGTCGAGTTAATTTATGAAGGAGTAAGCATTGAAAATGGTGAAGTTAATTTTAGTTTGAATGGATTCATTGATCCTGAGCTATTAAATTATACATTGACAGTAGTTGGTGATGTTTCACTGAATTATCCTGTATTTAACTTCAGAAAAAACAGGTGGAATATTGTTGAAGGAGCTGTTGATGACAGTGTGGCACAGGCAAACAGAATAAATTTTCAACATATTCTAAACCTGGTCTCAGAACTGAATGGAAGTACTTTCAAAGTTATATCACTAGATGCTTTTTTTAAAATAGGTGGTTTTAGCCCAGCAAATGTAACCCAACATTTTAGTATTAACTTACCCTCAA
>CALLLZ010000479.1 GCA_938008005.1 uncultured Marinicella sp.
GCGATCGCTGTATCTATTGTGCTCGATTCAGTTAAAGAAAATAGACACAAGCGCGACTTCTATACGGTGACTCATTTTCTTAAAAAAATTGTTCAACATGTCATTAAACACCCATTACCGCAAGACACCATTCTGAATGTCAATGTACCCAACTTACCGATCGATGAAATCAAAGGGCTGAAAATAACTCGATTGGGTTATCGCCATAAAGCCGAAAACGCCATTCCAATTCGCGACCCCAGAGGTTTTAAAATGTATTGGATCGGACCTGCTGGTCCTGAAGCCGATGCCGGTGAAGGCACTGATTTTCATGCCGTTAAAAATGGTTATGTATCCATTTCACCCATCCAGACTGATATGACCAAGCACAGTTTCATTAACGATTTAGAAAAGTGGGCTAAAACCCTGTGACTGCTCATGGAATTGGCATGACTTCTGAAAGAACCCGTCAGCGGATGATTGATCGGCTTCGGGTACGCGGAATAGGCGATGAACGGGTACTGATGGCCATGGCACAGGTACCCAGGCATTTATTTGTTGATGAAGCATTGGCTCACAGGGCTTATGAAGATGACTCCTTACCAATTAAATTTGGTCAAACCATTTCGCAACCTTTTGTTGTTGCCAGAATGACTGAGGAAGTCATCAAACACAATCACCCTGTGAAAGTACTCGAATTAGGTACTGGTTCAGGTTATCAAGCAGCCGTTCTGGCACAGTTAATTGATCAAGTGTTCAGTATAGAGCGAATTGATAAATTAACTCGTATTGCCAGACGCAGATTCATAAAACTGGGTTACAGAAACCTGCGGTGTAAAACAGGCGATGGCTTTGATGGTTGGCCCTCTGAAGCTTTGTTTGATATCATTATTTGTACTGCTGCACCAGAACAAGTACCTTATAAATTATTAGAACAATTGGAAATAGGCGGCAAAATGATTTTACCCGTTGGCGATAAAAAGCAACAAAAGCTGATTGCGATTGTCAAAGAAAAAAATGGCTACCATGAGGAATTACTGGGTGAAGTATTTTTTGTACCATTGTTAGAAGGTGTTGTTAGGTAAATGCGTGTATTTTTGATTTCAATGTTATTATTTTCACTCTTGTCTTGCGCACCGCGCAGACCAGCAAAAGTTGATGAAATTGGTACCCAATCGAACCAACACTCTCATAGTTCTGAGCAATTAAAATCTAGGTTGATAATTAACGACAGCAACAAAACCACACATACAGTGGTTAAAGGCGATTCACTCTACTCGATTGGTTTTCGTTACCAAAAAGATTACAAAACATTGGCTGCCATTAATAACATCAACCCTCCGTATCGCATATATCCCAATCAAATTATCAAACTCACTGGCCCAGCAAAAAAAATCGTATTCAAACCAGCCAACAGCAACAATGGTATTGTACAAACCAAACCAATCATCAGCAATCAGCCTTTAACGGCTAGAACAGAACCATTGAATAACAACAAAGCTGTTACACAAACAACGGCACAAACCAAACCTGCAAGTCAATCACGTAGTAAACCAATAAATACACCAACTGTTAAAAAACCATCAGCAAACAATGTTGTAATTAAACAGCCTCAAGTAACTCCACCCAAAGCTGAACAATCTAAAACGAACAAGCCACTGACCAAAAAACCTGTTGTTATAACTGCACCAAATAACACCAACCTAAAATGGTTATGGCCAACCAATGGAAAAATTCGCACTACTTTTTTAGCCAGCAACCCTGCACGTAAAGGCATATCAATTGGAGGTAAAGAAGGTCAGGCAGTCAAAGCAGCCGAGGCCGGCGTGGTGGTATACAGTGGCAACGGTCTTTTAGGCTATGGCGAGCTGATAATCATCAAACACAACAAATCCTATTTAAGTGCCTACGGTCATAATAAATCACTAAAAGTTAAAGAAGGACAAACCGTCAATCGGGGCGAAGTCATTGCAGAGCTAGGATCTACTGGCACCAATATTAATAATTTACATTTTGAAATCCGAAAAAACGGCAAGCCAGTCAATCCATTAAAATATGTCAAACCATAGCCCTTAAAGAAGCCTCACCTATTCATACTTTTATTTAATTTTTAATAAATAATATTTCTGAATCAAACAGTTATCTTATTTTTTTTCTTGTCATCCCACCTATTTTCTGGCTAAGATGTATAAATGTGTGCATCAACTTGTAAAAATTTGTTGATTTTTTAAACCACTCTGGCAGGAGCTGATGGAAACAATCAATCTCATGACAGCGATGATACTTGGCTTATCAATCAATGTCATTATGGCTTTCATAATCTTAATAACAGCCAGAAAATTCCCAAAGATTGCCGCTCAAAGCATGACATATTGGGCCATTGGTTTATTCTTTTTGGCTTTGTCATATTTAATTTTCAGCGGTTTGTATCAGACCACGACTTTATCACTTAGTTTAATAGCTGACTTTTGTGTCATTTTAGGCATCATATTTATGTCTTATGCTGTCAGCATATTCCTAAAACTAAAAAAAATCAGGACATATCAATTGATTGTTGTCTTTACACTGATTGCTTTCTTAATCTGTGGGCTAATTTGGGAAAGCCCCATTACCTATATCATTATTACCGTAGTGAGTATCTCATTGACCATATTAATACTGGCAAAACCCATGCTATTAACCATTTGGAAACAACCTTCTTCAGCCAAAGTCATCATGGCTTCAATTAACGCCTTGTTTCTTTTGATTTTAACTTATCGTGCCATTGATTATTTCTTAGCACCCCGAATGGCTTGGGATTTTAATCACAATACTTTGGCTGATTTTTTGACTATCTTGATAGCTGTTGTTGGACCAGTTACCGCAACCTTTGGGTTTATGTTAATGCATCAGGAAAAAGCATATAAAGAACTGGCTCGCCTGGCATCTATAGATGGGCTCACCCAAATTTATAACCGCCATGCCATTGAACTCAAAGCCAGGGACTTATTTAAACGATCCATTCGTAATCAAACACCCATTGCTGTTATGCTGGTTGATTTAGATAAATTCAAACGTGTCAATGATCAATTTGGTCATGCCGCAGGTGATGAAGTGCTCTGCAAGACCGCACAAATCATCAGAAAAGTGATTGGTAAAAACAATGTTGTAGGACGCTTTGGAGGCGAAGAATTTTTTGTTATCTTGCCGGGTTACGATTTAAAACAAGCACGAGTAAAGGCACAACAACTGTTAACTGCTTTTCGAGAGTACGATCACGGTCAAGATGCCAACACTTATCAAATCACTGCTTCAATTGGAGTGGTAGAGAGGCAGCCAAATGAGATCAGTTTTTCAAATACTTTAAAGCGAGCAGATTCAGCCATGTATGATGCTAAGAAGTCTGGTCGCAACCAAGCCATTGTCATATAAATAAGGAGACTTGAGTCTCCTTTAATTAACCTTCGGATAGAACTATTTTAATCTCCTTTTAAAACTGAGATTGTATTGTTTATCGCTATGATCACATCCTCACCAAATTTTTTACAACGCTCCGGTGACCAACCATAATCTTCATCGGGCAAATCATGATTATCTTTGAATGGCATCTCAACAGTGTAAGCCAATGTATTAAAAGTCTGACCCACATAATTAGTTGCAATGCGTAAATCACCTTTTCCTGGCTCATCATCATCGTACTTATGCACATCTTGAAAATCAGGGCTGGCTGCAGCCCATGCTGTTTTGAATGTATCCTCCAGCCCTTTCAACCGTTCATCATAGTTTGGATTACCTTCACAACCAGCAACAAAGTTGTATGGAATTGCCTCATCACCATGAATATCCAAAAACATATCCACACCTTGTTTGTGCATCTGCTCTCTGACTAAGAAGACCTCTGGACTGGCTTTCATGCTGGGCTCTAACCATTCACGATTTAAGTTGGCACCCGAAGCATTGGTCCTGAGATTTCCACGGTAAGACCCGTCGGGGTTCATATTAGGTGTCACAAAGAAACGGCACTGCTGTAAAAGCTGACGTGAACTTGGATTGTCTTGATCCAACAAAGACTCTAAAAAACCTTCTACAAACCATTCTGCCATGGTTTCACCGGGATGTTGACGGGCAATCATCCACACATTAAGTTTATCGGCCAAATCAACTTCTTGATCTTCAATGATCAACATATCAAAATCACGCCCATCCAGTGTCTCACCTAAATTGTGTAACGAACATAAGTCAGACTGTTGAGCAAAAGCCAATAAATTCAGATGTCTTTCAAATGAATAAGGCGCGAAATAAGCCAAATAAATATCATCAGTGTCGGTATTAAACTCGACAGTTAGCTGTTTGCCATCAAACTCTGTCGGGATTCTGAACCATTCTTGACGATCGGTAGATGCACAGACATCGTAATCCTTCCAACCTTCGACATAAGATGTTTCTGAAGCATTGAGAAACTTCAAAACACAATCCTGATTTTTAACCCCTTGCACCCTAAAATGAAACCATTGCCTAAATTCTGAATGTGAATCATGGTCTATTTTGACTTGAATATCTGAAACATCATCGGCTTTGACCACTTCAATGCGGCCCCCATCAAATTGACTGCTGATTTTCATATTAATTGACCACAAATTCAAAACTGATATCTTGTCATATATAGTTGTATCAATCAATCATCTTTGCCAGCTTATAAGCTTCACTCTGATGTAAATTTTGACAAACAAAATTGTAGGCAATACATGATAACCTTCAAATACTTTCACCACTTCGAAGCTTGTTTAAAGCTTGTTGTAAATAAAAAGTGTGTTCACACTGATATCAGATATGTACCATATTTAAAAAATATAAATAGCTAATTTATCATGCTATGATGTACGAAAATTTTATTTAAATAATTCATTCATTTACTTTTTCTGAATGAAACATAAGGTTAATTTTAAGGGGGTTTACCATTATGAGCACGACTAATCATGTTTTAGTTTTATTGTCTGTTGTTTTCTTTTCATTATTATCATTTTCCACAATCACTCAGGCTGAAAGTCTTCAAACCGAAAAATCTAATCGCGCTGGTTTGTTGTCTGGCGTCCAGAGAGGAAGCGATAAGGCGCCTGCACGAACACTTGGCGAACGAGGCAATCGTGGTGCGTGCGATACGGGATTGGGTGAAGCTGGGTTTTGTTTTGGTGCAGACTGTGACGGATCTAGCAGTCGTTGTTTTAAGGATGTGAATTCTTGGCGTCAATTTTATCAGTGTGGTTTATCAGGATTACGAGCGTGTTCAGGCGAAGAAAGAAATAAAACGGTCAATGGTAATCCTGTTGGTGTCTGTGGCCTAAATTTAACTGAAGTTTTTGGTTGTCATGATTATCCTAACAGCTCCTGCAGTTCACCACCTTATGGTTCGTCTTCGCGCTGTTTCGAAAGTCTTGAACAGTATCATCGACTACAAATGTGCGGAGGCAAATACCAAAGAGCATGTACCGGTGGTGAAAGACCTACTATTAAAGGCATATCTGGTGGCGCATGCAACACGCCAGAATTGAAAGAAGTCGACATCTTAAACGATGCGAGCTGTCCTGGAGGTTGCCGTGGTTCAAACACCCGTTGTATCCCAGTAAAATCTACTTTTTTAACCTGTCATACAAAAACCAGCAATAAGTCAACAGATGTTGGCACAAGCTGGCAATGGGCACTTGACCCAAACTCACAAGAGTATTATGTGGTCGAAGGATATTGGTACAGCGATAAGCCTGGAAGTAATATGTTCTATACCAATCAAAGCCAAGAAAGCCTCAAACAAATATGTGCAGACACCTTGCGGAGAAAGAATTTACCCGCACTCACTGATTTTTTTGCTGCCAATTACAGTAACATACCATTCAATTACTCCATATGGACAAACGACTCACCTGGAACCACAACAGGCATTAATAAAGTCATTGCTTTTGGTGACAGCTTGAGTGATACCGGCAATTTATTAAATAGATCTGCAAACCTGATACCCAACATAGAGGGTTGGTTTCATGGCAGGTTTAGTAACAACCACGTTTGGATAGAATATTTGGCGAGTCAACTTAAGTTACCACTCTACAACTGGGCTTTTGGTGCCGCACATGCTGAGGATTTAGAATCTATATATAAAATTATCGCACCCACTTTTGGTGCACAAATTGATAGCTGGAAAGCTTATATGAGGCGAGCCAAAAACTATCAAGTAGAAAATACTTTATTTGTGGTGTTTATAGGCGCCAATGACATCAAAGACACACCAAACACTGTTGAATTACTGATCCAAGATGTGGAAGTTGGTCTTTATGAATTGATTCTTGCTGGTGCACAACAAATTTTGGTACTCAATCTTCCAGATATTTCACAAGCACCCCAAGTACGTAATGGTAATCCCGATGCGGCGAGAATTGTTAAAGCAAATGTTGATGATTACAACACTCGATTAAAAGGCGTAGTAGAAAAATTATCCAGCCAAAAAACACCTCACTCAACAACAGTAAAAATGGTGTTGTTTGACATACATACTCTTTTTGATGACATGTTAGCAGCACCAGGAAATTACGGCATGAACGTAACTGATAAATCTTGCGTAAGTGGCCTGCACAACAATATTGGAGATTACGTAATTCGGCACCCTGGTCGACGGCCTGAATGTACAGCCGTTGATGCCAAAGGCTGGGTATTTTGGGATGAAGTTCATCCCACTACCGCGACACACAAAATGTTAGCAGATGGTGCATTTCAAGCAGTACAGCCATTGTTAAAAACCTCTTCCACTTCAAAATAAAAAGATTAATGAAATAAGCTGGACTGGGCTTCGCTGAGCGAAGCTCAGCATTCGGCTGGTGATAATCCACAAGGTTTATTTAGAGTTGTGCTAAACGCTAATTTTAGCCGCCTCATCGGTATAATTTTATTTCACTCAAATAGTAATTATTGAAAATACAATCTTATAGAGTAACTTCAGATATAAAAAAATCACCTTTTTTATTGCGCCAATGACTGCAGGTGTTCCAATACTCCACTGACAACATATGACATTCTTTGATAATCTAAAGTATCAAAAGTATCATCAGCTGTGTGGTAGTTTTTGTTGCGATAAAAAGCGGTATCCGTCACCATAATAGCTGGTATTCCTAAAGCCCAATAACTGCGGTGATCAGAAAAGTCAACGCCAGGGATAACCGCCGGCGCATTGATTGAATAAGCTTCAATCTTGCCTTGTTGATTAAAAGTCTTTTTAAGTCTAGGCCCTGCGTTTGAAAACAGTTCATCCACCACGGTGATAAAATGACCGGTATCAGGATAGACCCAACGCAAGGCACTGATGGGATAATCCTGTGAATCAGGCTCATCCGTGAAGTAACCAATCATTTCTAATGAAATCATCAGCTCCACTTCTTGACCTTTTATCGACTCTGCATGAACAACACTGCCCATGCCATTACTGGCATATATAGGAGGTTCTTCAAGTGTGTATGCCACCAACATGATTTGTTTGTTAAAAATCCGACCAGCTTCCGTTTCGGCTACCAATAAACGGTTTAACTCTAACAAACCGGCTACTCCACTGGCATTGTCATCAGCGCCTGGTAATTCACCGTAAGTATCATAATGAGCACCAACAACTATAATAGGCGCATATTTTGGGCCGTGGCTGGCAATGACATTCTGATAAGTAACTCCTTTAATTTGGTATGGCTGAATCGTTACCCCAGCGTGGTAATTTTTCATTTGCGTTTCAATATAGTCACTGGCGGCATTCAACCCCATAAATGAGCTGAAACTTCTGACTTTAATTTCGTGACTGAGCTGTTTGACGTGTTGTTGTAATGCAGAAACATCAACCACTGAAACCTTGAGAGCATCAGAACCTAAAGTAAATGTAGGTCGTTTGATCAAAAGTATCAACATCAACAAGAGGATAAACAGCGAAATTAACACACTTTTTAAAATTCGTTTTATCATCTAATGATTTTATAAAGATGGAGAAAGAAATCAATTGTTTTAAAATTCCAAAATTAATTGCAATAAAATCATGCCAGTCGTATCTTATCTACTCACAGTTTAAGAGAACATATCTAATGAAAGCATTATTCACAATTTTAATGGCCATGTTATTCAGCCTCAATGTCACTGCCAAAGACTATTTTGATCAAGCAGAACAAGTAACCCCTTTACTGCCTGGTATGAGTATTCCTGCCTTTACAGCATTAACGCCAGACGGTAAATCTGTTGAATTTGATCCAGCTAACTTGAGCAAACCTTTTATATTAACTTTTTACCGAGGTGGATGGTGTCCTTATTGCAATTCACATTTAGGTGAAATGCGCACTTTGGAGAAAGAGTTACTCGAGATGGGTTTTGATATGTTTTTCATCAGTCCAGACCAACCCAGCTTTTTGCTCGACAGCTTGAAAGATCAAAACTTGAAAGCCGAACTAAAAGCTGAAGGTGGACATCAATTACTTTCAGATGCCAGTATGGAAATATCTAAGGCGTTTAAAATTGCCTTTAAAGTTGATGATCCGACCTTTGAGAAATACAAAAAATGGGGACTTGATTTAGAAAAAGCTTCTGGACATGATCATCACTTGTTACCAGCCCCAGCAGTTTTTGTGGTCGGCAAAGATGGCATCATCCAATTCCAGTACGTCAACCCGGATTATAAAATTCGTCTGGCCCCAAGTATTTTACAATCTGTTACAAATGACTATTTGAAACGTACAAAATAAAGCGTATAATATGTGCACGGCTGATGGCGCCTTCCCCCTTTATGCCATCAGTTAAGACGGGTCTTAGTTCTTATGAATTAAGACCTGTTTTTTTTTTGCAACGTTAAGATTTTGTTAGTGATTAACCGTTGATCAACTCAATTTAGCATCATTTAAATCATTCATTTACAATCGATAACATTTGATTTTTAAGCTTATAAATAGCTAATTCGCCACAATAGCAGCTATCAATTGAGATAAATGCTTGTACACTTTATAATGCCGGTTTCCAATTTTATGCGCTTAACATGCAACTATCAGAATTGACCGCCATCACTTCAGTTGATGGTAGATACCACAGCAAAACCAAACAATTTGGTCACATCTTCAGTGAATACGGATTAATCAAAAATCGACTGCTGGTTGAACTTAAGTGGTTGGTGCATTTAAGCCAGACAGATGGTATCGATGAAGTGAACCAATTGGCACAAAAAGATATCGATTGGGTGATGTCAATTTATGACAATTTCACGCCAAACGAAGCACAAAAAGTCAAAGACATTGAAGCCACCACCAATCATGATGTCAAAGCCATTGAGTATTACATCAAAGAACAATTATCCACCCACAGCGAGTTATGTAAAATCAGTGAATTCGTACATTTTGCTTGCACCTCGGAAGACATCAACAACCTCAGCTATGCATTGATGCTCAAAGAAGCCAGAGATACGGTTTTTGTGCCGACTATCCAGGGCATCATTACACAACTGGCAGACATGGCGATGGATTATGCAGATATTCCAATGATGGCCAAAACCCATGGCCAACCCGCTTCTCCGACCACAATGGGTAAAGAAATGGCCAATGTGGTGTTTCGACTAAAATATCAGCTGAACCAACTCAGTCATATCACATTATTTGGTAAACTTAATGGAGCAGTTGGTAACTTCAATGCCCACTACAGTGCATATCCAGATTTGGATTGGCCAAAAATATCAGCTGATTTTATCAGTGAGCTAGGACTGACTTTTCATCCTTTCACCACACAAATTGAGCCACATGATTTTGTTGCTGAACTGTGCCATAACATGATTCGATTAAATACCATTCAACTGGATTTGGCGCGGGATGTTTGGGCTTATATCTCTAATGGTTACTTCACACAGAAAACAGTTGCGGGTGAAATTGGTTCATCTACCATGCCACACAAAGTTAATCCCATTGATTTTGAAAATGCCGAGGGTAACCTAGGTTTATCCAATGCCACATTAAATCATTTGGCGGAGAAGCTTCCAGTTTCTAGATGGCAGCGCGATTTGACAGATTCTACGGTATTGCGGGCTTTAGGCTCGGCATTTGGCCACTGTGCCATTGCATGGGCTTCTTTAACTAAAGGCTTGGGTAAATTAGCCATCAATGAATCTATGTTGCTCAAGGATTTGGATAACAACTGGGAATTATTGGCCGAACCCATCCAAACTGTGATGCGACGTTATGGTATCGAAAACCCTTATGAAAAACTCAAAGAATTAACCCGCGGCCAAAAAGTGGATCAACAACAAATGCAATCATTCATTCAAACTTTGGACATCCCAGCCGATGCCAAAGCACGTTTGATGGACATGACACCAGCTAATTATCTCGGTAATGCCAAAGACCAAGCCAAACGTTTTTGATGGCCAAAACATCACTGCCAATGAGTTTTTCAAAACTCATTGGCAACGTTCGCCCTACTTGTTCATCGACACTGATCTTGATTTAAGCTGTTTACCCAGTAGGGATACACTGTTTAGCCTGGCTGCCCAAGAACAAGTTCAGTCACGAATTATCTATAGCGAAGATCAGCGACATTACCAAGTGATTTACGACGAACCTGAAGCTTGGCAACAAGTGAGAGATCATAAACCCACCCTATTGGTTTCTGACATTGAAAAATGGTTTCCTGATGCTTGCCGTTTAATGAACTGGTTTCCATTTATAAAAAACTGGCGTTTTGATGACCTGATGATGTCTTTTGCTCCCAAAGGCGCATCAGTAGGCGCACACACCGATCATTATGATGTGTTCCTTGTTCAAGTGAAAGGTACCCGCCAATGGTCTTATGACGATAAACCATTGGACAACGAGCAAGAATGGCTGGCTAACAGTGAATTGGCCGTGATTGATGGCTATGAACCACAACACACTGTAAAACTGAATCCCGGTGACATCCTTTATTTGCCACCAGAAATACCTCACCATGGAATATCAACGTCTGATGATTGCATCACCTGTTCAATTGGGCTGCGGGCACCAGCTGAATCAGAGTTACTAATGGCTGTAATTGAAACAGCTACACAAGATATGCCAGCACACCAAAGATTCAAAGACGCAATTCAGTCAGTCCAGCAAGATGCCATAATTAGTGAACATGAAATCAATTATTTAAGACAAGCGTTACAGTCACTCAGTCAATTAAATGACCAAAAACTGGCCGAATACTTTGGTCAGTATGTCACAGGTTATCGATTGTTAGATGACGCAATAAACTATGAAACTTATACTGGTAAAACAGATTGGAAAAGAAGTCCTTTTGCAGTATTTGCCTATCACCCGATATCAGCTCATGAAACTCTACTGTTTATTAACGGCGAACAATTCAATGTAAGCAAAGCATTTGCACTGAGTTTGTGCAATGAAACTCAGTTTAAACGTCCATTCGATCACAATGAATTATTCAATGAATTGATTGAACTTCAAGTGATAGTACCTGTATGAAACAAAACATACCAATATCTTATGGGTTTATTTCTAGGTAATTCTTTTAATGTACTGATCAAGCTTTTGAGTCAATTCAACAGGTATTTGAGTTTGATCGATGACAGACTGGCTTTCAGCTAAATAGGCGCGTTTTGTCGTGATGAACTCTTGCTCGGCTTGATTGACCAATTGACCACTTTCAACTTTTAAAAAGGATTTATTGAACAAGTCTAAATATTGACTGTATTCAAATCTCCAGCTGGGCTTAACTATATGACTTAATTTAGCAATGACAGCCCCCATTTCTTCATCACGTTCCAATTCAGAACTGGCTAATGCCAATACGATTCCAGCTTGAGCACGAACTCGATTATTAACAGTATCGTTGTTGAATACTTGCTTGGCTTTGGTATAGGCTGTGATGTTATCTTTCAAATGATAACTAACCAAAGCGAATAAAGACTCTGTTTCCAATAGCTCGTCAGCAGATAATTCAAAATCCAGTAGTTTGAATAAAATATCTTTAGCCTGGTTGTATTTAAGTTGTTTGATTTTCACTCTAACTAAATTTAATTCGGCAACAACCAATAAAGCCTCCGAATTAAAATGTGCTTGGACATCAATAGCCGCTGTTAAGTATTTATCTGCTGCATTAACATGACCCAATTCATTTAAAAGGTTATAAAAAGCACTGAAGCCTTGTTGAAAGATATTGGTATCTTTCTGTGCCAAAACATAATTCAAAGCCTGTTGAGCAAACTTCATGGCTTTAATAGGTTTACCTTGCTCCATATTCACTTGCGACAGTGCACCATAAGCATATGCAGCATAAGGACCATCGGTCAGGGCTAAAGATAAATCTAAAGTCTGATTCAAAGCATCTATATGCTTTTCTGCCTGCCCTGTTTGCTGATAAGCATAAGCCAAATTAGCAAGCACACGCATTGCAATAAACTGATCGCCTTTACTCTCTGCTTCTGACAAGACCTCTTCAAGCAACT
>CALLLZ010000480.1 GCA_938008005.1 uncultured Marinicella sp.
CAGGCGCTACTCGTCGGCGCAGAGCGTGGCGAGTATTAGCAGCGCCAGTGTGTTTGCTCCCAGCGTGGTCAGCGGGGTGAGTAGCTGTTGCAAATGAATTTATTGTCGATATTATTTGCGCCCATTTCAGTAAAGGCTCGAATTTTTTTACAATGGCCAAATACAACAAACCCAAACCAACCAGCATCATGATGACTTGGCCCCATTCGAAATTGGCTAAGCCAGTTGACTGCCACAATGTATTCAATAATGCCATGATGATATACCTTGTTATTTCCCAAAACTCAGCAAAGTCTCGCCGACTTTAACGTTGTCTCCGGTTTGGATATGTACGGTTGAAACGGTACCAGTGATAGAGGAAACGACTTCTGTTTCCATTTTCATGGCTTCTAATACAATCAATACATCGCCTTCATTGACTTGGTCGCCAACATTAACATTGATTTTAAAAATATTCCCTGATAAAGGTGCATTCAAAGTGGCTACTTGAGATTGAGTTGGTGGTACTGCAGGTGAAGAGACAACAGGCGAATCATTGATTTGGGTGATGGTGCCAGAAGGAGCTACTTGTACTTCATATACTTTACCATCGACTGTGACTGAATAATTTTCAATGCTGTTGTCGCTGCGTGATTGACTTTTGGGTACAGCTTGCATTGATTCTGTGGCAGTTTCTTGAGGCGCTGGTTCAAAAGCGTTTTTATTATGACGGTTCTTTAAGAATTTAAGGCCAATTTGTGGAAATAAGGCGTAGGTTAAAACATCATCAATAACATTGTCAGCTAAGGTGATGTTTTCTTCTTTTGCTAAGTCAAGCAACTCTTGAGTTAATAACTCAACTTCAGGTTTAAGTAGATCAGCAGGTCTACAAGTTATTGCTTCATCACCATCCAATACTTTTTGTTGTAATGTTGTATTCACATCTGCAGCTGTGGCGCCATATTCACCTTTGAGTACTCCAGCGGTTTCTTTGGTGATGCTTTTATAACGTTCTCCTGTTAGCACATTTAGTACTGCCTGAGTGCCAACGATCTGTGAAGTGGGTGTGACCAAAGGAATGTACCCAAGGTCCTTTCTGACTTTAGGGATTTCAGTTAATACATCATTGAGTTTATTCGCAGCGCCTTGTTCTTTGAGTTGGCTTTCCATATTAGTCAGCATGCCGCCGGGAACCTGGGCGGTTAATATCCGTGCATCGATGCCTTTTAAGCTGCCTTCGAACTGTGCATATTTTTTTCGCACTTGGCGAAAATATGTGGCCACTTCTTCTAGTTTATTTAAATCAATGCCAGTGTCTCTTGGTGTATCTTCAACAATCGAGACGATGGTTTCGGTGGCTGAATGGCCATAGGTCATGCTCATCGATGATATGGCGGTATCTATCACATCTATATCAGCATCAATGGCTTTCATATGAGTAGCAACACTTAAGCCGGTGGTCGCATGACAGTGTAGTGCTATTGGAATGTCTATTGATTTTTTCAATTCAGTGATGAGTTCAGTTGCTACATAAGGTTTTAATAATCCCGCCATGTCTTTGATACACAGTGAGTCTGAACCCATATCTTCCAACTGTTTAGCCATGGTTAACCAACCTTGTAAATCATGCACTGGGCTGACGGTATAACTTAAAGTACCTTGAGCATGTCCGCCGACCTTATTTGTGGCTTTGATTGCTGTTTGCATGTTTCGTACATCATTCATGGCATCGAAAACCCTGAATACTTCTACGCCATTGTCAAACGACCTTTCGACGAATTTATTTACCAAGTCATCAGCATAATGCCGGTAACCTAAAATGTTTTGTCCTCGGAACAACATTTGTTGTTTGGTTTTGGGCATGACCTTTTTTAGTTCGCGGATGCGTTCCCAAGGATCTTCGCCCAGATACCTGATACAGGAATCAAAGATTGCGCCGCCCCAAGATTCAATTGACCAAAAACCGACTTCATCCAATACAGGCGCAATCGGTAACATATCTTCGATGCGCATTCGTGTGGCCAATAAAGATTGGTGTGCATCTCTTAATACCAGTTCGGTGATGCCTAAAGGTTTTGATTGAGTGGATTTTGACATGTTAGATTGTTCCGGGTTCATTTTTTAATGTTTGAATTCAATTTTTAAGTTGATGTTTTTATTTGTGTTTTTGGCGATATTTATGAACAGCTGCACCAATAGCTGCTAATGTGGCTGAAGGTTCATCACTTGATTTTTCGAAGGTTTGGGAGCGGGCATTGTTAACTGGAATCACAGGATCAGGAAAACGAGATCCTAAAGGTGAAATAACCACTTTAATGACAATGATGAGTAAAGTTAAAAAGGCAAAAACAAAAACCATTCCAGCCAACAGTAACACAGCTGCTTGTGAAAATAGCTCAGCTGAAGCATCAATATCTGTCATATATGTATGTTGTTATTATTTAGATGTATTGATTATTTTCAAATTCTTCTGATAAAGCAATGATTAATATCAAATTTATAAAAATCTAACCATATCCAATTTTGTAAATACTTTAATATGGCTATGCACTTAACTCCTGTTTCACGGAGAGCCTTGATTAATGATACTGATTGTTGTACCCATTAAATTAATGTTAGACACTTTACTGTCGTCCTCGGGCGGGCTTAAACTTGAGCATTTATTGTTTAAATTGTTAGCGCAATGGTTAAACCATAACTCATTTAACTGTTGTAGGCCCGGGGATCCATTTTTCACATATGAAGCTTGAGTTTCTTTGGTTTTTATCATTTGTATTTAATTTAATGTTTTTTTAAATCCATACTGTACTGCTGGCTTTTAAGGTGGATCCCAGGGGCTACAACTGGTTAATGAGCCATAACTGAAATAAAGAACTTGTTAATTGGATTGTATATTTAAGTCGTCAAGCCCGCCCGAGGATGACGCGATTAAATCGCTGCTATTGAGGCCCATAATCGCACTTGATAACGCGTTTATGTGAAACAGGAACTAAGTGAATAGGCGTGTACTTTAAATTCAGACTGATAATTTTTTCTGAAGTTGTTTGGACAAACAGAAATAATGGTTTCTCTCATTGTAACGACCTTGTCTCTCTCAATAGGCAGATACATGATTTACCCGTGGTGCATTTAGAAAGTTTTGTTCATAAAGATGTTACTTAACCCGTAGTGCATTTAGGACAAATTAACTAAAGTTAAGTTGAAAAAAGTCAGTTTTTCATATTTTCGAACTGCGTTCGAACCCGCTTCGCTATGGATTACCCGGTCAAGCCGGGTAATGACGATGGGTTTTTATGTT
>CALLLZ010000481.1 GCA_938008005.1 uncultured Marinicella sp.
TCCTTTCGGTTCTCAGCAGAAAACATGGTAACTTTGGCTTGAATCATCAAATTCTGTAGCTCAAGCGTTTCCACCAAATCGGTGTTCCATACCATTGATGTATCAGTCACATTAACTTGGTCAATTTTGGCTGCGGTAACAGCAATTTTCTCACAGCCTTCTTGTAGCACTTCACCAGTTCTGAACACTGCCGCATTGTTTTGCATGATTTTTTGCATTTCTAAACGCAGATCAGCTGTTTTAATATCACCCTGAGCATAACGAGTCTTATCTAAATTATCTAAAGATTTACCTAATACATCTGCAGCCAGTTCTTTGTGCTTAGCACCAGGTTCAATCACTTCAGCACAACGATCTGCAACAGCTCGTCCAAATACAATCAAATCCAACAATGAATTAGATCCCAAGCGATTTGCACCATGAACGGACACACAGGCTGCTTCACCTATGGCAAATAAACCTGGTACAACTTTATCCGGGTCATCACCTACTTTATTCACCACTTCACCATGATAATTAGTTGGAATACCACCCATGTTATAGTGCACAGTTGGCAACACTGGAATAGGCTCTTTGGCCACATCAACACCAGCAAAAATTTCTGCTGATTCAGCAATGCCAGGCAATCTTTTATTGATCACGTCAGCACCCAAATGTTGTAAATTCAAATGAATGTGATCATTTTCACCACCCACACCTCGCCCTTCGCGAATTTCAATGGTCATTGATCGAGACACCACATCCCTGGATGCCAAGTCTTTGGCATTTGGCGCATAGCGCTCCATAAATCGCTCACCTTTAGAGTTAGTCAGAAATCCACCTTCACCACGGACACCTTCAGTAATTAAACAACCCGCTCCATAAATACCTGTGGGGTGAAATTGTACAAACTCCATGTCTTGCAAGGGTAGTCCCGCACGTAAAACCATGGCATTACCATCGCCAGTGCAGGTGTGAGCAGAAGTGCAGGAAAAATAAGCCCTGCCATAACCACCAGTCGCTAATATAACCGCATGACCTCTGAATAAATGTAACGTACCATCAGCTAAGTTCCAAGCCAATACACCTTTGCACTCACCATCTTCCATAACCAAATCAATCGCAAAATACTCAATAAAAAATGAAGCATCATGTTTCAACGACTGTTGATATAAGGTGTGTAATATGGCATGTCCCGTTCGATCAGCTGCAGCACAAGTTCTTTGCGCTGTACCTTCACCATAATTGGTGGTCATACCGCCAAAGGGTCTTTGGTATATTTTGCCTTCTTCTGTTCTGGAAAAAGGCACTCCATAATGCTCTAACTCAACCACTGAGGGAACGGCTTCACGGCACATATATTCGATCGCATCTTGATCACCCAACCAATCTGAACCCTTGATAGTGTCGTACATATGCCAGCGCCAATCATCTTCACCCATATTTCCTAAAGAAGCGGACATACCACCTTGAGCAGCCACAGTGTGAGAACGTGTTGGAAAAACCTTAGAAATACAAGCTGTTGACAATCCTTTGGTAGCCAAGCCCATGGTTGCACGTAAACCGGCACCACCTGCTCCAACTACAATGGCATCAAATTTATGTTCAGTTATTTTATAATTATTTTTTTTAATTTCTTTATTTTGTGTTTCTTTTTTATCTTGGGTCATGGATTCATCCAAATAGAATTGTAGCGAGTGCGAATATACTGGTCATCATCATAACGATCATCATAATCTGGGTTAAGTACCTTAATGTTAAATTCACAGCATGGTTATGAACATAGTCCTCAACCACCACTTGAATACCTAAGGCGCCATGATAACTGCCCGCCAAAGCAAACAACAGTGTTACAGCGGCATTAACTGGCTGTGATAACCAGTTCACTACTTCTTGGGCATTCAAAATTTCAGCTCCTGCCAAGCCGAACAACACATACAGACCACATGGGATCAATAGAATTGCGCTCATGCGCTGCATCCACCAATGTCCAAAACCGCTCTTAGATGAGCCCAAGCCTTTGACTTTTGCTGTATCTGTTTGAAAACTATTTGTTTGTTGAGTCATCTGTCACTCCTATCGACTTAAGAAATAAACCACAGCAGTCAATAAAACTGCAGCCAATAAAACCATATACCCTGAACGATAGACTGCTGGTATTGAATAACCCTTACCAACGTCCCAGAATAAATGTCTGATGCCGTTACACAAATGATAAGCAAAGGCAAATATCCATGCATACAGTAATGTCATGCCCAAGCCTGTCTGAAAAAAACCAATCATCTGATTGGCAATATTTTGATCAGTAGCCAAACGATACAACCAATAGACAAAGATCACTAAACCCAGGGATAAAAACAAACCTGTGATTCGGTGCATAATTGACATCATCATTGTAAATTGAAACTTATACACCTGTAAATGAGGTGATAATGGTCTTTGTGGTTTATTCATTTAATACCCTGTTTGATATAATAATTATTGTAATTTTGTTTAATATTGCTTTGGTTTAAACCGTTTTAATTCAAAGCGCTTTATGGCTTAAAAATCTATACAGCGGCCATTTTTTTCCCAATCTCCATAGCGAGTTGGGTCTAAGCCATCTTTTCTACCGCCATACTCTACTTGGCGATTCTCAACTTTTTGTTTATTTTTATCCACTATGGGTTTACTGGGTTTCGATTGGTCGGTATGTCCCGTGACTTCACCAGTTGTAGTTTTATTTTGTGGTTGTTTCATAAGTATGTAGGTCAATATAGATTATTTAATGTAAAAAATCAGTCAAAATGATTCAACATCATTAGTTGAATTTCACCCTTGAATAATTGTTCATCAGTAACCATTTAAACAACTGCAAATTATAGCATTTAACCGACACCAATAAAACCACTCAAGATGACCTCAACAATCAATGACCAAACAATAACTGTATTTGAATTGACTGGCGCCGATGTACTTACATTCCTGAACAACCAAGTTTTTTCTGAACTTAAGCCATCAATAAAGTCTTCTCAGTTCACGGCTATTTGTAACCCCAAAGGACGAATTATTTACACTTTGATTCTCTGTCAACTAGCAGAAATTACATATGTAGCCGTAGATACATCTTTAAGTGACAATTTTTTGCAGTATATCAACATGAGACGCTTTCGCATGGATGTAAACATAAATAAGTCGACTTCCTTGTTAAGTATCAACACTCAAAATGAACAACCCAATCTTAAGGTTGACACAGCATTCGTCGACAATTCAGATTTGATCAAGGCCGACAACGATACTTTTTGGTTGTTTATGTTTAAAACAGGACTGCCTTGGATCACCATCGGAACCACCGAACGGTACATCCCCCAACACCTTAATTTAGATCAATCAAGTGTAATTGACTTTGACAAAGGCTGCTACCCTGGTCAGGAAATCATTGCCAGGCTTCACTTCCTAGGAAAAATTAAAAAACGCATGCAATATATCCAATACGAATCTGAGCAAGCTTACCCTCTTAATTCAAAGGTTGAAATACCTGAGTATTCAGAGGTTATAGAGATCTGCGCACCTGCCATTTTTCATCAAAAAAAATGGCACTCTCAAGCCATAATCACAATTTGACATTTTATAAATACCCTCAAATAAAAACCTTCAACACAACAAATTAACGCCAACATATCAATTTAAAGATATTTTCGTACATGTTGTACAGACTCAATCTAACATGCTAATATCATTTTTTTGAAAATAAAAATGTGAAATAGGCGGAATAATTAATGAATAATAATAAATGTTATCTGATATTGGCAATGTTATGCCTGACCACATTAAGTTAT